>NZ_CAAAJH010000003.1:0-270721 GCF_900640215.1 Legionella genomosp. 1 | reverse complement strand
AATGGAAAATTGAAACTTAAAAACTGATTATTTTATGAACTCCTCAGGTACGTCATCCTGAGCGTAGCGAAGGATCTCAAGCTGCTTGGAACTGAGCCAGATCCAGGAGATCCTTCACTGCGTTCAGGATGACGTTGAGACGATTTGATTGAATTAAAATCAAACTTACCCACAACCTGGGAAGACTATTTTATTTGCACATTAACCTGAATTTGATAAAGTAGTGTTTTTGTACATACAGGGGCTACCAATGTTGAAACGATTGCTTGTTATTTCTTCGCTGTCAATTCCCTTAGGTGTTGGCGCTGCCGAAGTGAGAAACTTACATCACGCCCCTTTATCCAATCTGGGCCAGTTTAAACTGGAAAAGCAGTTTAAAAATAAACGGGCAGTCAATGCCGCTTCGCCTTCGATAGATGAGCTTAAAATAATCAATGAATCCATTGAAAAAAAGAATACCGTAAGCCGATATCAGCAATACTATAAGGGTTTGCCGGTTATTGGCGGGCAGGCCATCGTTATCGGCAGAAAATCCTCTTCAGTGCGTATGGGGCAGGCACAGGTAAATGGCCAGCTTATTGAGGATATCGAGCTGGATGTACAACCCTCAATCAGTAGGAGCAATGCGCTTGAACTGGCTAAGAAAGAATATCTTGGGACCAATCCAGGTGCTGAAATTCAGCAGGAAAAAATCGAGCTGCAGATTCGGATTAGCGGCAATAATGAACCGCAACTTGTTTACTTAACCCGTTTTAATACTCTGAATGCAGAGAAGCAGCCTGCTCAACCAGTCTATCTGATCGATGCTCATCGCGGCAATATTATCAGCCAATGGAATAATCTTAAGAATTACACCGATACCGGCGCGGGAGGGAATAGTAAAGTTCATGAATATTGGTATGGCAAAGACGGATTGCCTGGCCTGGAAGTGGCGCAACAGGGGGAACGCTGCATTATGGATGATAGTGTGGTGCGTCTGGTTGATCTAAATTCAAAATGGGACTGGGATAATAGAAATCTGCGTCCATTTCAATATCTTTGCGGCGATAATCAGGAAGAGTGGACTAATGGTGCTTATGGGGCTCGTAATGATGCGTACTATTTTGGGCATATTATTGTAGATATGTATAAGAATTGGTACAGTCTGCCTGCCTTGCAGCAGGCGGATGGCAGACCGATGTCCTTAATTATGCGGGTTCATTTTGGCAAAAGTTATGATAACGCCTTCTGGGATGGAGAAACGATGTCATTTGGTGACGGCGATGAGTTTTATCCTTTAGTTTCCCTGGACATTGCAGGTCATGAAGTGACCCACGGCTTTACGGAACAGCATGCAGGGCTTGAATATCATGATGAATCAGGTGCTTTGAATGAATCGATGTCAGACATGGCGGGACAGGCTTCTCGTGCTTATCTTCTTGCGACTTATCCGCAATTGTATAGCAGAGTATATGCAAATAGCGGCGAGATAACCTGGGGAATTGGAGAAACGGTGGTGCGTGATTCTTACGGTAAGGCTTTAAGATTCATGGATAATCCTTCTGAGGATGGAAGTTCCGCGGATTGTCTGGATCGGTCGGTTGCCATGCAAAATGGGGCCAGTTGCCGCATCAGCTACTCCGAATTACTTGCATCGGTTCAAAAACAATTTCCTAATCCAATGGAAAGGCAAAGCTATCTAGTTCACACCGCCAGCGGTATTTTTAACAAGGCTTTTTTCCTATTGTCGCAAAAAATGCCAATCAGAGACGCCTATCATTTGATGATTCAGGCAAATAGTCACTACTGGACAGCCAATACGGATTTTACACAAGCAGCCTGTGGTGTGATCTACGCTGCAAACGATCTTGGGAAAGATGCGAATCTGGTTAGAGCGGTTATGGGGCAAGTAGGAATTAATACCAGTGTTTGTGGAGTGTAAGATTCCGTAGGTCGGGCGCTTTCGCCCGACATTTCATTTTTAACCAAATCAAGCGAATAAGATGGTTTCGCAGAAATGTCGAGCGAAAGCGCCCGACCTACGCTAGCTGAAGGGCCGCCTGAGTGCTATTCACCAGCCTGACGGCACTCGTTTTTCGCATTTTCATTACAAAGCTGTACGCAATTCTTATCACCGGCATTGTCACACTTGCTAATGCATTTTTGTACTATTTTTTGTACGCAAAGGCTCTGATCCGCCTCCTGATCCTGAATCTGCACTTCCGGGATCCCATCCGCGGCATAGGTTACTGCTGCAAATAAAAAACCTGCTAGTAAACCGAGCTTTCTCATTAAGGCCTCCTTGCATGCTTTGAAACTAGTTTAATTACCGGAATTATCATTAGTATTTTCATTAAAGCTGGCGTTTTCATCGGCGTTGTTGATGCCATTCCCGTTGTTACCGTTGTTACCGTTGTTACCGTTGTTACCGTTGTTGCCGTTGTTGCCGTTGTTGCCGTTATTCCCGTTATTCCCGTTATTCCCGTTATTCCCGTTATTCCCAGGATCCTGATTATAATTTGAATTCTCGCTATTGCCCGCGCCTCCACTATTTCCTGGACCAACGCCGCTATTATCTCCACTGCCAGAACTGCCTGAACCCTGAGCCACACTCCCTCCACGACAAATAGGAGGGCGGTATTTATCGAGAAGAGTGCCTCCTCTGCAATCCCAGGTAATTTCGCCTGCGGACTGGACAGTGGGGGTCAGTATAATCGTGCCATTGCCAGCTAAAGCGGTATAGGCAATAGTAATCAGACCATTGGCGATGTTAATGGAAGAAACAGAAGGAGTGGCCGCCGGAGGCGAGTACCCTGCCGCGTTATTGTCAGCCGGGAGCACACCGTTTTTAACCTGAGTAGTATCCGATACTGCCAGCTTTGCGGCACTGGCTAAATTCAACCCTTCAGTGACGCGCGATCTGATCGTGTAATCCTGATAGGCAGGCACTGCAATGGTGGCAAGAATTCCTATGACCACCACAACAATTAATACTTCAATGAGGGTAAATCCTGATGTTTTCATAAAACGGAGTGGCCTAAAAAAAATCCTATCACTTAGTATAGCTTTAAAATAAGGCTTCTGGAATATTATTACATTTGCTAATAAAAAGCTTCCTCAGTATGATAACAGGTAGTTAATAGCATGGAATGCTGTAAGGGGTGTATGTAATGGAATTGTCGGCTCTGCAACTTGATCATTTTCTCACAAATGGCTATCTGGTGATCGAAAAGTTTTTTACTCCTTCAATTTGTGTAACGCTCATCGATAGAGTTAATTTTATAATTAATGAATATCAGCAGGAAATTCCGGTGACCGTATTCACGGCTGAAACCCAGGATCATGCCAAAACAGAGTATTTTTTAAATTCGGGGGATAAAATTCGTTTATTCTTTGAACCGGAGGCTTTTGACGAGCAGGGGAACATGACCAAGCCACTGGAAAAATCCTTAAACAAAATTGGGCACGCCCTGCATGTGCTTGATCCGATATTCCGGTTGTATTCAAGAAGTGAGCGTCTGAAAACCATTTGCCATCAATTGGGGTTTGAGAAGCCCAGTTTGCTGCAATCAATGTATCTGTTTAAACAACCCGGTATAGGCGGTGAAGTGGGCTGCCATCAGGATTCTACTTTTTTACATAGCCAGAAAGATGCTCTGGGGTTCTGGTTTGCTCTGGAGGATGCTACGCTTGAGAATGGCTGTCTGCAGGTTATGCCAAGTCCTGCAACGATTCCCTTATCAAGAAAAATGATTAGAAAGGGAGATGCCATCGAGTTTGAAGATTATTATCCCTTAATCTGGCAGGATAAATACAGTGTGCCTCTGGAAGTAAAGAAAGGCAGTCTGGTAGTACTTCATGGTCGTTTGCCGCATAAAAGTGATGCCAATCACTCGAGCAAATCCCGTCATGCCTATACCTTGCATGCAATCGATGCCTCCTGCCCTTATCCCGACAGTAACTGGCTGCGTATGCCTAAGGAATTACCTCTTTGGTAGGCAATAAATCTAAAATAACCGCAATCTCCATAGAAACCCTAATACTGGTCGCAGTATGGAAGCAACCGTTTATTTTTCAGGGATGCTTCAGGCTCACCGAGGATGCGAGCGGGGAGAGCATTCTTTATTTATTCCGCTGCCAATATTCCAGTCCTCTGGTTCAGGATACGATTGACAGTGAGTTTTCCTCTTATGACTATCAATTCACTCACCTTTATAATGAGACTTCATTTATCAATCTGGAAAATGATTTTCCGGGATTTGATGAGGCAATTTATATTTTGAAGTATGCCTTACACCAAAGCTTATGGACAATGTTGACCCGCTCCCGGCATCGAAGCCTGTCTGTGGATGATATGGCAATGAAAGCACTTTATAAAAAAATCGAACCCATTCTGCATCAGGCTAAACATTGGGAGCAGCTGGAGGATGACATTGGTTTTGCGGCTTCAATCTCTTTTTGCCCGCAGGAACCCATGGGAAAAAGAGCGCTGGAGGTTTTATTGAATGGATTAAACCGCCTGGACAAGCCGCTAAGGCATTGAGAGTAAGAGTTCATTTTTATTTATACGTTCTGAATTAAAACTGCTTTCCAAACGTAACACCAAATACAAATTTGCTGCCGCCTTTCTCACTTACATCAAAATCCACATTCGGCGTCATTTCCATGTCGGGCTTGATATGAAAAATATGACCAAGAGTAACCCGGCCCAGCATCCGGTTGGGTTCTTCTTTTTCATATTTGATTCCAGGTCCCACTCCCATTGTGAAGTATTCAAAAAAATTATAGGTCGCTAATGCAAAAAACTCGGTTTCACTATTATGCTCTTTATTGATCGGTGTATTCTCGGCAATCACACTAAATCCGAAAGGAAAGGAAACTACGCGATGATATTCCAGGCCATAGGTGAAATGATCGTTATGTTCAACATAATGACCGCCAACAAATACACCCAGAAGATTGTGGCGTTCCTCTCGGGCATGCGTAGAATTTTGGCGGCCGTTTGCTGCAAACAAGGTATTTGCTGCCAAAATCAGCGCAATAAAAACAGATAAACTAGGTTTCAAAATGACTTGGTCCCTGCATTGAGTATGCTTTAGGATAACAATAACCTGCTCATTTTAACAGTCTGCTTTTATCGGTGAATCAGTACGCCTACATTAGGGGGATGCGGCTCTGCAAATGTCTTTTTATCCAGCAGCATTTGCGTTTTTAATTTGCCTTGTTCCCAGCGTGACTTAATGGATGAAGCACTGAAGTCAGCATCTTTGGTTGAGGATTCCCAGGGTTTTTGTTCATATTGTATTTGTACAATGTCCATGCTGGTAATGCATCCCAGTGATACCAATTTTAGATTTTCGGGATCCTGCTGTTTCTCAGGGGGTAATTGACTATACAGAGCACGAATAGCCCGACGCATGTTGTGCATGGCCTCATAGTTTTTTCGGTGCTCTTCATAACGGCTGCTATAAATAATTTCAAGATTCCTTTTGCGGACCTCGTCCAGGGTTCCTGGCAGAGCGCCTTCAGGACTCCAGAGATCCACCATAAAACAAAGCGAATTAACGCGGGGAAAATCGTCGAGGACAATCGATAAAGGCGTATTAGAGTAAATACCGCCATCCCAGTAATATTCATTATCAATAAGGACAGGCGGAAATGCAGGAGGAAGGGCGCCGCTGGCCATCACATGTTCAGGGCCAATTTTCTCAAATCGGGAATCAAAATACCGAATTTGCCCGGTATGCAGGTTCGTTGCCCCAAGACTTAGCCGTATTTCCTGACGATTTAAATAGTCAAAATCTATTAATTCATTTAAAAAATCGCGGAGAGGGCTTGTATCATAAAAGCTGTTGAAGCTTCCTTGCATCCAGCTAAGAAAGTTATTAATCTGCGGCTTAAAAAATACCGGGATCCCGGAGAGAATCAGCATTTGAAACTGGATTTGCATGAAGAAACGTCGAAGCCCTTCGGACATATCATCGCTGAATTGAAAGATATCCGGTTGAGTGACCGTTTGCCAGAACTGCTGCAATTTTTTTAAGCGGTTTTCAGGACGGTTCCCGGCAATGATACTGGCATTGATAGCTCCAATAGAGGTTCCGCCTATCCAATTGGGAATATAATTGTTTTTTTCAAGGGTTTCATACACACCAGCCTGAAAAGCACCCAGCGCACCGCCTCCCTGCAAAACAAGGACAATTCGTCGATTCACTACATTATCAAAACTTGAAAGGCTGCAACTACTTCCGGTTTCCATAGCCATCCTTAATGTTATAATCCCAGCCAGCGGATAAATTGGTTGCTCGGCTTAAGATTCACTGTTTTATTATCAAAATGAACCGTATAGCTTTTGGCCAGAGCGTCAGTGCGCGAAGGATCTGAATTAACCTCCACACTTTTTATTTTGCCCAAAGGAACCACATGCATTTCGGTTTCATAATAGCCCCTGACCATCTTGATAACCGGTATCACAAACGACACTTCTTCCAAATTATTATTGACATTCAGAACGTTATCATTACTTGAAATGAGGCTGTTGAATTCCGCATTGCTTAAGGCGATATACTCCATGTGATTGATTTGTCGTCGCAGCATTCTTTCCAGAGGCGCTTTGGTTTTAAAAATACGAACATAACTATCAGCATCAATGACCGCAATAGGCTCCTCTTCCTGGCGAGAACTGTTCTTATTCTTGTCAACAAAGAGAATGGCTTCCCGCTCTTCTTCAGCAGGTTTTATCTCAAGTTCAGATTTAACCTGCTTTGCCAGGTTAAACCGGCTGCAGTTGAGAAACTTGGAACGAACAAACCAGCTGTCACTGGGATAGTAAATGACAAACAGGGATTTATTCTTGATTGTATTAATGATAGGGACGGTTTTATCCATTGGCAAAGCCGGACATCCCCAACTTCGCCCCGGGCGGCCATACTTTTTGATAAAATCTTCTGCCATATACCAGCCACCGTGCATAACCACTGCGCGATTGGATGCATTGTCATTGAATCCGCGATCAAGGCCATCCAGTCTTAAGGATAATCCTTCGCGGCCATAGTAAGCCTGATCAGTCGTGTAAACGCCGATACTGCTTGCCTTGCTATTGTATTTATTGGAAAAATAATTGGTATTCAGGCTGCCGGAAGTAATCCCATGCGAAACGTAGGTATGAAATAATAATCGCTGCTGAGATAAGTCAAAAACCCAGAAACGCTTCTCGCTTGAAGGCAGAGAGTAATCGATGACAGTCAGTATATTCCTATTGTATGGCAGTTTAAATTCACGTGTGCAGCGTAAGGTGGTCAGGACTTTACTCACCACTTCCGGCCGTAAATCCGGTGCCTGCTCTTTGAGCATTTTTTGAATTTCCCCAAGGCTTGGTGGGGGAGGGAAATCCACTTCAGGATTAATTAAAGAAATAATATCTTCAAAGACAGTTTGCTCAATTTGATTTTGTGAGTGGAGAACGGGCGATGGGAGAGAAAAACTGGAAGACGTTACTGCTAACATGAGTAAGAGTAGGGTTCTCATGATAGTATTTCCTTAATTGTATTTGTTTTTTTATTTTCCTCTTTTAAGCATAGAACACATCAGCCAGTTTGACCAAAAATTTAAATGTCTGTTCAATGTGATGATATTTCGGGTCATAGGTTACTTAGGTAACACGGTGATTGTAATATCATGCAAGCGCCAGTTGCGGTCTTCAATTTTGTCGCGCAGACTTTGAATTTTTTCAACAGCAATCGTTTTTGTCCTGGGAATAATAAAAATATCGCCAAAGAATAAATGGCCTACTACACGAAATCGCATCTCAAAGGATTTAACCCAGTCTTCATTTTTGATTATTGACCGCACCTCGGAAAGAAGGGGATCTGTTCTGTTTTTTTCAATGGTTTCAGGCACCTCATCCATGAGATCTAATATTGAATTCTTCAGGTTACTATAACCATCATTAATGATGCTAAATGATATCAGAATGGCTATGCCTGCGTCAGCCCACCAGAATCCCATTCTAATCCCAATGATACCAATAATGCTTGCAAAGCCGCTCATCCAACTGGCTTTGTTCATTTTGGAATCGGCAAATAATATTTTGTCATACAACTTGAGCGACAGGGGGATTTTAAGGTGGCCGAGAATAGTAGATGGCAGGCTTGACCATAGCAGGGCAAGAATCATGATATAGCCCAGCCAAATGGAATAACCTGAAAAGGATACATCCGGAATGTTGGGATGCTCGTTCTTGAGCAACACCAGGCTTCCATCAATCAGTAAATATACACCCAGGAAAAACAAAGCAAGTGAACTGGCAAAGTAAGACATGCCCGTTATTTTATGGTAACCATAGGGAAATTTTTTGTTGGCTTTCCATTGAATAATCCGGCTTGCTACCAGAAATGAAGCGGGGGGAATAATACCCAAAGTATCTTCCAGCCAGATAGTTTTCATTGTTTGGGAATTGGACATTACGATAAAGGAAAAAAATGTGGTGCTTATCATATATAGCAATGAAATCCACTCATATTTAATCGCTTTGTTATATAAAGGAACTAAGGAGTCAGGAAATTCCAAATCTTTTGTGATATGCAGCATTATTGCCCATCCCTACTACGCTAAAAGTTAAGCAAGCTTTGTCAATTTACAATATACCGTTCGGGTTAGAGTTGCAATAATTCAAAAAATATCCTATCTGTTAAAGATATGGGCGAACTTTGTTGATCTTCTTTATTCCCATATCAGTTTTTTCAAAAATCGCCACTTCTACTGGGTTCAGTCGATAAGGAAATTGAAATGAAAGCAATCTGCTGGCATGGTAAAAAGGATGTACGTATTGAAAATGTCCCTGATCCGGAAATCATTAATGATCAGGACGCAATTATTCGTGTCACTGCAACCGCAATCTGCGGCTCCGACCTTCATTTGTACAATGGATTAATGCCTGCTATGGAATCGGGTGATGTGATAGGTCATGAGTTTATGGGGGAAGTTGTCGAATTAGGTTCTGCAAATAAAAAGCTGAAAGTTGGCGACAAGGTTGTCGTTCCATTCACCATTTCCTGCGGAAAGTGTCAATTTTGCAAGAAAAAATTATTTGCCTGCTGCGAACTTTCCAATCCCAATGCAGAAATGGCTAAAAATCAGATGGGCCAATCACCTTCTGGCATGTTTGGATATTCTCATTTATTGGGTGGCTTTGCAGGCGGGCAGGCAGAGTTCGTAAGGGTACCCTTTGCGACTGTAGGCCCTATCAAAGTCCCTGATAACATTGCTGATGATAAACTTCTGTTTTTATCGGACATATTTCCCACAGGTTACATGGCGGCTGAAAATTGCGATATACAAGCCGGCGACACAGTCGCTGTATGGGGCTGCGGTCCTGTGGGGCAATTTGCTATTCAAAGCGCCTGGATGCTTGGTGCTGCGCGTGTAATCGCTATCGACTGTGTTCCCGAGCGCCTGACTCTGGCTGAAAATCTCGGCAGAGCCGAAACCATCAATTTTCAGGAAGAAGACGTCTATGATGCGCTGATGGTAATGACACGAGGGCATGGGCCGGAGCGCTGTATCGATGCAGTAGGTTGCGAGGCTCATGTGGGTCCAAGTTTTGATTCCATTATGGATCGAGTGAAGCAGATGACTTATCTAGCTACTGACAGAGCTCATGTTTTGAGGGAGGCAATTAAATGCTGTGGAAAAGCAGGCACGATTTCCATGCCAGGAGTTTATCTTGATACCCTGGATAATATTCCTTTCGGAGCGGCAATGAACAAGGGCCTGACTTTCAGAATGGGACAAACCCACGTACAACGTTATCTACCCGTTCTGCTAAAGAAAATACTGGAGGGAGAGATTGATCCTTCTAAAATCATAACGCATCGAATCAAGCTAAAAGACGGTCCTGATGCCTATAAAAATTTTGCCGAGAAAGAAGATGGCTGTATTAAAGTGGTTATGACCCCTTAGGAGACGCCAATGGATATTTATGACTATTTAAAAATGGATCACGAGAAGGTGAATCATTTATTTAAATTATTTGAAAAAACGACATTGATGATGCGGCAGCATGAAATTGTCACGTTAATTGCTCAGGAATTACTAGTTCACGCTCATTCTGAACAGGAAACATTTTACAAATTTCTGTCACAACATCCCTCTACCAGAGAGCTGGCTGAACATGGGAAAAAAGAACATGTGGAAATTGAAGAACAAATCAATATTGTTAATCATTCCTGGGGTAGCGAGCAATGGGCTCAGGCTGTACTGAAACTAAAGGAAATCGTCGAGCATCATGTAAAGGAAGAGGAAGGAGAAATTTTTAAAAAAGCTAAAAAAGTAATCTCCGATAAAGAGGCAATAATTATTAAAGAGAAAATGCACTACCTTAAGGGAAAATTTTTACTCTGGCTGGAAACTCAGGCAAAAAAGAATGATTTGTCGGATACCAAACTGGATAAGTCGCTCAGATTTTCTAATAAACTTCACGAAGCCGATCGCGGCAGAACTACGCGGCCACATTAGTTAATTGGAGAAAGACTTCATCAAACTGTGTCATGCTATGTCATTGGGGAGATCTCTCTCTGCGTTCGAGATGACGGCGTGCCTCGAATTGGAGGAATATCAGGTATTGGCTAAAATAAGAATATGCTGCCCACTGACACAAGAGCTTATTATGAAAACTCTGTCGTTATTGCTGCTCTGTCCAGGCCTGGTATTCGCCTCCGACAAAACTCTTACTTGCTCTATGCAGGGTTTGACAGAAAACATCACATTTACAGTAGCTGACAAACCCAATTCAATGCCGCTCATTGATTTCCCCTATGAGGTCGAAGCGACAATATTCAGTATGCGGCAAGGCAATCTGCTTTTGGTGGCGGTAGACAGCGAAGACAAGTCGCGATCTCGCTTGTTTATTTCAGCTCAATGGAATAAACAATCTGATTCCTATCATGGGCAGTTTTTTGCTGATTTCGGCGGTAATCAATTACAGTTTGAAAATGGCAGAATAGTGTGTAACTAATCAGCTTTCGATTTGCATACATACTGTACTCAGATATGATGAGTTATCATTTATTGCAGCAGGTATGCATTGGCAGGGAGCTTTAATGGACAATCAATCAGTTTATCAAAAAACAAGGAATGATCTGAGGCAGTGGAACGAACAGTTAAAAGCGAAAATTCTAAGCGAAAACTCCTGTTTAATGCATTCCTATTCTATTTTATTTGCAAAAGATAAGGCGTTCATTGAACAATTAAAACAATTTGCCAATCAAGTGGCTTTTGATCTGGAGCCTTGCGTTTCAGAAAATAATCTGGATGAGAACTTACCCAAATTAAGCCATTTTAATGCGATTGGTGAAGGCTATGAGCAAGTAGTCCACCATCCATCCTATATTAAAGCAGGTAATATTATTTATGGTTCAGGTTTAATGGGCTTTTTGCGTCATCCCGGCGAAATGAAAAAGACCCTGGCGCTCTTTCTTCTTTCATCTCACGCTGGAGAAGCTGGACATAATTGCCCCATTGCCTGTTCAGCTGGAATAATCCGAATTTTGAATATAAAGCCATTAAAAAATAATGATTTTTTTATGGATAAATTGCTTGCTCCCTCATTTGATGACAACTATACCGGTGCTCAGTTTTTAACAGAAATTCAGGGCGGCTCCGACGTGGGAGCCAATGCAAGCCTGGCTTTTCAGGACGAGCAAAAAAATTGGCGAATTGCTGGAGAGAAATGGTTTTGCTCCAACGCTAATGCCGATCTTATTCTGTTGACTGCGCGAATTGATGCTCGGGAAACTGGCACCCGGGGGTTGGGTCTGTTTCTATTACCCAGACAGCTTAAGAATGGGAAAGACAACCACTTCAGAATCAGACGGCTGAAGCAAAAAATTGGTACCCGTTCCATGGCTACAGGCGAAATAGATTTTGATGGTTCTCTTGCATTTCTGATTGGAGATGTTGGCGAAGGAATTCATCTGGTTATGGAAAATGTCTTACATCTTTCGAGAATATTTAATGCGTTTTCCGTTTTGGGAATGACGCGTCGTGCCTATCAGATTGCCTATTATTATGCTTGCAACCGAGATGCCTTTGGAAAAAAAATCATTCAATATCCTTTGGTAAAAGAGCATTTGGCTAAAATTAAGGCTGAGCTCGTTGCTATGCTGGCCAGCGCGTTCTATATGGTCGAGTTACAGGATGAGTTTGACCTGAATACGGGGAAAAAAGAAGATAAAAAACAGCAGTATTTATTGCGTACCCTGGCTAATCTGAATAAATATTTCACGGCAAAACATTCTGTAAATAATATTCATCATTGCATCGATATTCTTGCCGGCAATGGAACTATTGAAAGTTTCTCCGCACTTCCGCGCCTGCTTCGAGATTGCATCGTTTGCGAAAACTGGGAAGGTACTCATTTCACACTTTGGATGCAAACTCTTCGAGATATTTTGCGTTTTAAGGTGGACGAAATTTTCCTTGAGCATTTGATCGGTCTATTAAAAAGAATAAAAAAAATTGAGTATAAAGAATTATTTAATAGACAAATCCTGACTCTCGAAACGCATTTTACTTTTCTTAAATCAATTTCGAGCGAACAGCAAACGCTGCATATTCGCGAAGCTATTGAAAAGATGTCTTCAGTGCTGGCCGCAATGACTTTAGCACTTGAAGTGCAGTATGAAAAATCGCCCATTTCTAAAAGAGCATGTCTCGATTTATTCATCCATTTATACCTCGAAGAAAAGGGGAATGGCGAGCAGTATCTAAAATTATTGGAGTTTGTTGTCAGTCATGAGTCTACTTGATTTCAACTAACGAATAGCTTTTATTTCAATATCTTGCTTTCAAATACAGCATGGAGAATTTTAATAATTTTCATTCAAATTTCGTGTTGAAAAAAAACACATCTTGCCAAAAAATTATTAGCATGATAATTTAAAAAAGGATTAAAACTCATTCAATAAATCATTTTTTTTTACAAGTAAAATTGGTTTTAGTTTAGGGAAAATAGCATGATATTCCGTGACATTATTAAACTTGTTGTGCCACAAAATGAGAGAAAAGCAAAGAAGGAAGATACTGCTGTTTTAAAAACCTTAGCGACTGCTTTTTTTAAAGATCAAACTCTTTTAACAGACACTGCGTATTATTTGTATGAAAAAGGGAATTATCAAAACTATTTATCTGAAAAAGAAGATAGCAATAAAAGTGACAAGGACGACAAAGCAAGGGATGAGGAAAGCAAGCGTAGACTCCTTAATGGTTTGCTCGCTTATCCTGTGTTTAGTTTAGCTATTTACAATAGCTTACTTGCTCCAGACGATGACCCAAATATCAAGCTTCAGGTGGCAGCTGAAAAAGATATGAAAGAGGTCAAAGTAGAACTCAACCGTATTAACTTACTGGAAAAGTTTCTTGCAATTGATAACTTCAGATCAGGTATTCAGACCCTGAACGAAGACTCCGATAGCATACTGCATTTGATAGTACGCAAAGATCGCCCCCACGCAAAAATATTGGCTATCTTGTTAAGTCATTTGTCTGACATCGTGAATTTACCCAACTCAAAGGGGAATACCCCCTATCTGGATTCAGTGAATTATAAAAAGCATTGGGCAATTTCCTGTTTCAATTTAAGTACTGCAAATATCACCAAGGATGCAAAAAATCTGCAAGGTGAAGATGCAAGAGCATTGGCGGGTTACGATGAAAGTGTGCAGCAGTTAATCTCACGAATTCAGCTGGAACCGATTGGAATACTCTCTGTGAATAAAAAATTTGGGGCAGGAGCTTTCTACGATTCCTATCCAGCCTTTTTCTTATCTGGTCGAAATCATTTATCAGCATCTACTTCCACATCAAGTAATTCAATTACAGGTTCTTCGTCATCTTCTTTTTCCTCGTCGTCTTCATCACTTTTATCCTCACCTTTGAATTCAAATAGAAGTTATGATCAGGATTCTAATTTGCCTTCAGCTCGAAGTGATATGAGCGTCGAGTCGTCTCCTGATGTCCTGCAAGAGGAGCCTGAACAAGTAAAAGAACGGATTAGTTGGATGAGAAAAGACTCTGTAACGGTTTATCAGGAGTTTAAGCATCTGCTACAAACCGATAAGGCCGCGATTAATAAAAGTTTAAAGGCTTTGTTTGCTTATGCTGATTTGAAAGATAAAAAGACACTTCTGACCGATCTTTTCGCATTGTTTGAGCAAGAGCAGGCTGCAGTTGAATACTTCAATGAACTAAGACAGCATGCACAAAAAAAATATGATGAACTACAGTGCTTAAACAATGATTTCCTGTCAAAGATGATGTTTCGATTGGTAATGCAACTTAAGGCCAATGATCCGATAAGAAGATTAACTCCTTTCGCAATACACCTAATGGCAAAACAACTGTCGGGAACCAAGAACGAAATAGCGAGAGAGATTCATCTTAGAGAAGCTTTATTTATTCTGACAAGTAAAGGAAATAGAAGTAAAAATTGGCAGACCGAGTTCGATGTTATTTTGTTTCGCGTGACAGGATTGCAGGCTCTCTATTCACAAAGAGAAATTTTAGCTGCATTAAACTCATTATATAGCAAATTCGATAGCCGCCAGATTATGGCAGCTAACCTCATTTTATTTCAGTTGATGATTTATAACCCCAGTGATTTTTTTAAACAGGAACAGTTGGTTAAAGAGGCAGAAATCTTTATAAACCGAGGTTTTGAAAAAGATGTTAAGCAAAGTTTTGAGCGCAAACGAATACGAAGTATTCTAAGTAAGCTGATTGTTGCTAATCATCAATTTTATACCCACCCGCTCATTGAGCATTTTGACTCATTAAACCAGTGGGCTTCAAGACGAGAATCAGGCAATTCCTTTGAGCAACTGGTTTCAGATGGAATCAAACAGAAAGACCATTTGCTCCGAAAATCAAAGGTACACTCAATAAGTGAGAGGGATTCAGAATCTAAACTTGAGGAGACAACTCGGCTTATTGCTCAGGAGATGAGAGTATCAATGGTCTCATTCTATAAGCAGGTTTCTCTGGAAGGTCTTTATAATTATGAACCTCCGAAAGAGGAGCCATCTAAAAAAAGTAAGTCACTTCATCCAGATTCGATTAGTGTCTCGAGAACCATCAATCAGTTCAACGTTCTAAACCAGTTTTTTTTAAAAAAAATATTCGATAATACTGAAAAATTGTTATCTTCCCTTGAGTTGTTGTTGTCTGTCGGACAGCAATTATGCCCCTTGGGGGATGAGCGTTATCCTGATTTAAATCATCTGATGGTAATTCGAGGTGTTCTTTCTAGTCTGCCTGTCTCCAGATTGACCAGGCACTTTCAGGCATTGAGTCCGACTGGCGTTAACCTGATGAAGGAAATGACCAGTATTACTGACAGTGCAAAAGGCTTTGCAAAGATGACCAGCATAGCGAATGAGTATAAAACCACACTGTTTTTTTTGGGTAGAATCACTTCTCAGATAACCTTTGCCAAAGAGGTACCCAGAGAGAGCTCCAAAGGCTGTGATCTCTATTTCATGTCAGAATTTCCGAAAAGCCTCGCACAATATAGAAACAGTTATATTTTTGTGAAAGAAAAAGGTATTCAGGAACTGTATTATGTTAAACCTGATGAGTATGAAAGCGAATATGAAACAGTAAGAATAGATGATTTTAATTTATTTGAAGAAAATATAAACGCTATCAGGAATAATAAGGAAGTTAAAATACATCTGAGTGAAGAGCAGGTGAAGACAATTATAACTTTAAATGGAGGCCATACCCCAATAAAAGATAATGGCTATAAACTGCTGGAGCATTGTGAGGCAAATGGCAAGGTACTATTACCTATTCTCAAATTGAAAGCATTAATTCGTTTTTATTCTCAAATGAGCAACACAGATTTAAGACAAGCCATCCTCGAAAAACCGATGGTAGCAGTAGATGATGATGAGTTCTACGCCTTATCTAAAAAACTGCAACCCGCTTCTTCAGTCACAGAATCCGATATAACTATCGAAACAAGTGTTGAACTGTCAGCTTTTCTTGATCGTCTGGATGAATATTTAAAGTTGAGCCATATTCCGGTTATCCAGTCGAGTGGTAAACGGATTGACGTATCTGAGACTAGCAATTTCCTCATCAACTGGTTTCAGGAAAAGATCAGAAGTATGGAAAAGGAACTTGCGCAAAAGCAGGATAATCTTACGAATTTTGTCGAGGATAGCAAAGCTTTGTGTTCACATCTGGTTAGAACGCTTGAAAAGCTTCGACAGGTTTCCCGCCTGTACTACAGGACTTCTCCTGCGGCTACTCTTAATTTTCTGGACAAGCGTTACAATCCAATAGAGCAGAATAATAAAATCAAAAAACTTTTGAATGCTTTTATTACTAAAACCAGAGATTATTCGGAGGCGAGTTCAACTACATCCACGGTATCTTCAGCCCTGAATTCTGTTGGAACAGAGGCCTCTTCAAATACTGATAGCCCCAGAGAAAACTCAGGTAGTGAAACTCAACGCTCTAAGCGCAGCAGCGGCTTTTTCCGAATGCGCTTGAAAAAGGAAGGTTTTGTCCTACCACCGGCAGAAGATAGCGATACGTTCGTTTTTGAGCAAAGCTAGTTATACACTTGAAAAAAGTTTAAAGCAGTGCTCGCTTTAACAGCGCGGCGCATCAGGATATTAATCCTGATGCAAAAACTCCCGCAATTTTTTGCCAATATCCGGACTTCGCATCAGACTTTCGCCAATCAGGAAATGATGGATTCCAGCCGCTTGCATTTTGAGGATGTCATCGTGAGTATTAATTCCACTTTCAGTTATGATCAGTTTATCCGCCGGTATATAATTTGAAAGTTCCATTGTCGTTTGAATATCGGTTTTGAAATTATGAAGGCTTCGATTATTGATACCCATTAGTGGGGTAGGTAATTTTATAGCGCGCTGGAGTTCATCCATTGTATGACTTTCTACCAGGACTGCCATATTCAGGGCCTGCGCTTGCTGGCAGTAATCAAGCAATTGAGCGTCATCCAGTATTGCAACAATTAATAGAATACAATCTGCGCCTAAACTCCGGCTTTCATCGATTTGATAGCTGTCAATGATAAAATCCTTGCGTAAAGCCGGGCATGTTGAATAAGCTTTAGCTATCTGCAGGTTTTCGGCTTTGCCCATAAAGAAGTGTTCATCCGTCAGAACCGACAGACAACTGGCGCCATTTTTTTCATAAATGCCAGCGATTTCGGCCACATTAAAATCTTCACGAATCACCCCTTTGCTGGGAGAAGCTTTTTTAATTTCCGCAATAATTGAAGGCTTTCTGGATTGTAATGCGGCCACAAAATCTCTGCTGGGTTGAGATGTCTGCTCTCTTAATTGTGCAAGAGGGCGCAAACGCTTCGCCTGTTCGACTTCTTCACGTTTATATTCTGCAATTTTATCTAATACACTTGACATATTTTATTCCTGTAGAGGCTTTGCTCGGGTGACGCAGTTTAAGGTTTTCCCAAATGTTGTGAAAATGCCTGCAATTCGCTCAATCGCTGATGCGCCGCACCACTGTCAATTGCATTTACTGCCGCATAAATTCCTTCCTCAAAGCTGCTGCTCTGATCACTGCAGTACAAGGCAGCGGCACTGTTTAACAGTACAATATCACGGGCCGGGCTGACTTCTCCCTGCAACACACTTTGCATATGCATAAAGCTTTGCTCAGGTGAGTCTGCAATAATCTCGTCGATATTTTCATGCGCACAATGATAATCCTGAGGATTAATGGTCCATTCTTTATATTCGCCCTTATGATATTCAAGCACATCAGTGGGTGCTGCAATACTGATTTCATCCAGTCCATCTCTTGAGCAAACCACCAGTGTGTGTTCACTTCCCAGATTGACCAACACATCCAGCAAGGGTTTTTGCCATCGTTTATCAAATACACCAACGACTTGTTTTCTTGGTCGCGCCGGATTGACCAGAGGACCAATAAGGTTAAAAAAAGTTCGGATCCCAAGTTCCTGACGCACTTTTCTTGCTTTCTGAATTGCTTTGTGGAAATGCGGGGCATATAAAAAACAGAGATTGTATTGTTGCATGCAGCGTTGTAAATCGGCATCGTCAATTTCCAGCCGGATGCCAGCCTGCATTAGCAAGTCGGTACTGCCGCTGCGACTGGATACTGAACGATTCCCATGCTTGGCAACGCGAGCACCCGCAGCTGATGCCACGATGCTGCTGACTGTCGATACATTGAAGGTGTTTTTTCCATCGCCTCCGGTGCCAACGATATCTACAAGATCATCCCCGAGGTCGACTGTATGCGCCATCTCTATCATCACTTGTGCCGCGGCGGTCAATTCCTCGACTGTTTCACCTTTTATTCTCATTAATGCGAGAAAGGCAGCCAGCTGACTATCGGATATTTCGCCAGTCATACAGCCACGCATAATATCCATCATTTCAAAAGTGCTTAAATGTTCTTTTTTTAATAAATGCTCAAGGTAGGCTGCAATGTTCATAGTTTAAAAAATTTCTCAGCAAATGAAGACCGTGTTCAGTTAAAATCGACTCAGGGTGAAACTGTAATCCGTATAAAGGATAGTGCCGATGTGAAATTGCCATAATATCATTATTTGCCCATGCGTCTATTGAAAAGCATTGAGGCAGGCTTGAGGTTTCCACCAGAAGCGAATGATAGCGTGTCGCATTAAAAGGATTAGGAATATCCTTAAACAAATGAAGTTTATGGTGCAGTATCGAAGAAGTTTTCCCATGCATAATCTGAGGAGCGCCGATGATTCTGCCGCCAAACGCCTGAGCCAGGCATTGATGACCAAGGCAAACGCCTAGTATAGGTAGCTTCTGATGAAAGTATTGAATGGCTTCCATTGAAATTCCGGCGTCTTCAGGCCGGTTAGGGCCTGGTGAAATAACCAGATATTCCGGCTTAAGTTTTTCGATGTCGGAGATAGTGACTTGATCACTTAAAACAACTTCAACCTTCTGTCCTAATATTTGAAAATACTGAACCAGGTTGTATGTAAATGAATCATGATTATCTATTAACACTAACATGGCTTACAGTGAAAACTCCTCACCCAAATAGACCGCTCTGACCTGCTGATTAGCTAAAATTGAATCCGGCGAACCTTCGCAAAGAATCTTGCCCTGGCTTACTATGTATGCTCTCTCGCAAATATCAAGTGTTTCTCTTACATTATGATCAGTAATCAATATGCCAATATTTTTATCGCATAAATGCGAGATGATCCGTTTGATATCCAGTACGGAAATCGGATCGACACCTGCAAAGGGCTCGTCTAAAAGTATAAAAGTAGGCTCAATGGCCAGAGCCCTGGCTATTTCAACCCGTCGTCTTTCGCCTCCGGACAGGCTCATGCCAAGACTTTTACGTAAATGTTCAATATGAAATTCCTCCATTAACTGAAGTAACTTCTTTTGCTGCTCCATTTTGCTTAAATCTGTTCTTAGCTGCAGAATGGAAAGAATATTATCGGCAACGGTCATTTTACGAAAAACGGAGGCTTCCTGGGGCAGGTAACCGATCCCCAATCGTGCGCGCTGATGCATAGGGGCGCGAGTAACATCCTGGCCATCCAGTATAATCTTACCTTCGTCACAGGCTTGTAAGCCCACAATCATATAAAAACAGGTTGTCTTTCCCGCGCCGTTAGGACCCAGCAATCCAACGCACTCACCGCTGCGGATGTTAATACTGACATCATTAACGACTGTTCGGGTTTTAAAGCTTTTTTTAAGATGTTGTGCCGATAACTCGGTCATGCTTTTTTCTTCTCTGGATGAATGATAATAGTGGTTCTTTCCTTGCCAGCGGGTTCAGATATAACATGTTGCTTCAAGGTATCATAACTGATTTTTGGGGCCGAAAAAGAGTTGTCCCCCTGAACGACGCGGGCGTTGCCAATTAATTCAATCAAATGCCGCTCGGGATAGTAGCGGATAGTATTGGCATAAGCATGTAACAGCGGTTTGTCCTGGGCTGTTTGTGTCCAGTAGTGCGCCTGATCTTTGGCACTCCCCATAGCAATTGCCACCACCAGCTTATTCTGCTGGTTCCCTTCAGTGACTGCTTTGGTGGCACGCAGATGCGTGGTGCCCTGATCAAGCTCCACAGCACCTCTGTATTCTCCGCGATGCGTTTTCTCATTCAAATCGGCCTGATCTGCAGAAAGTTGTAATAATTGTTCACGGTCATCGGGCATTGCCTCGGCAAGTGGCAAATTGCAAAAAAACAGTCCCAATGTGAAAGATAATAATTTAAGATTTTTCATGTCGTGGCTCGTAAGTTGCGCGAACCCGGCTAAGCTGAACTCTCTTGTCAGCCAGATAAGCATTCATTCCCTGTGATTTCACAATACTTCCCGGTTGAACAAAATTCACAAGCGCCTGAGTCGTCGCGAATTTTGTTTTTGGATAGTAGGTGAGCTCGCTGGTGGTTATTGTCGTTTCCTCATTATGCTGGCTTTTGTCCTGATGAATCACCACCTTGTCTGTGAAATTAATTTGCTGTCCGCCATTAATAGATTTCGCTTTCGCTGAGCGAATTTCCCAGCCAGGCTGATCATTCTGTTTGATAATGATATGGGGCGCAGTCAGATAATGCGTATTATTTTCAGGAATATGCCGCAGCCTTGGTGTTTCCAGAAGATTCACTAACAGCCCCTCTTTACTAAACTGACGCACAACCAGTCCAGACACCACTGCGTCAGGCATAATGGAGAGAACCTGCTTGTCAAGTTTGATAGTTGGGGACGATGAGCTTGCGAAATACCAGCCTGAACAAGCTAATGCAAACAAGGTAATGAACAACCAGGCTGCATGTTTGGCTGCATTCATGACTGAAAATACCTTTCAAGAGCCGCGTCGAATTTGTTCTGTGCCTCAAGTATCAGATCACAGACTTCACGTACCGCGCCGTTCCCTCCTGATTGCTTCGTCTGCCAGCAAGCGAATTCCTTAACCTGTGGAACCGCATTGGCAACGGCGATTCCCAGGCCAACCTGCTGAATAATGGGTAAGTCAGGCAGGTCATCGCCAACATAGGCAATTTCCTCGAGGGAGTAACCCAGTGTTTCACATAGTGTTGTAAACGCCTGGCGTTTATCAACCTGTCCTTTAAAATAATGGGTGATACCCAACTGCTCCATGCGGTGATCAATCACTTTATTTCTTGATGTAGTAATCACTGCTACATCAATGCCCGCTGCCATCAATAGCTTGAGTCCCATCCCGTCCTGTACATTAAAAGCTTTAAGCTCATTACCATGATTATCGAGAAACAGGAGGCCGTCAGTCAGGACACCATCGACATCAGAAACCAGACAACGGATTTTTTTAGCTTTTTCCACCAGATTATTCATTTAAGACCTCTCATTACAAAACTCCGGCACGCAAAAGATCATGCAAATGAATGACCGCGATGGGGTGTTGTTCTTCATCGATTACCACCAGGGAAGTAATGCTGTATTTTTGCATTAGCGTTAGGGCTTCTGCCGCAAGCATTCCCGAGTGGATTGTTTTACAGTTTCTACTCATCACCTGCGACAGTGAGGCTGTATTAATATCAAAATTCTGGGTCAGGGTCCGGCGTATATCGCCGTCGGTATATACGCCGACTAATTTACCCTGTGAATTGACTACACAGGTCATCCCGAGTTTTTTTGCGGTCACTTCAATCAATGCTTCACTGATGGTGGCACTTTCATGAACCAGAGGTAACTGTTCGCCGCGATGGCATAACTCATCAATTTTCAGCAGCAGGCGTCTTCCTAATGAGCCGCCGGGATGTGACAGAGCAAAATCATTCTCATTAAAACCACGTGCCTGCAACAGGGCAATTGCCAGAGCGTCTCCCATGACCAGAGAGACGGTGGTGCTGGTTGTCGGTGCGAGTCCGAGCGGGCAGGCTTCCTGACGAATACTGATATCCAGATTGACATTTGCAGCTTTGGCAAGCGCCGACTCCTGATTGCCGGTCAAAGCAATTAAAGGTACTTCCAGCCGTTTAAGCAGAGGAAGTAAAGTAACAATTTCATTGGTAAAGCCTGAATTGGATATGGCAATGACTACATCTTGTCTGGTTATCATTCCCAGATCGCCGTGACTGGCTTCACCCGGATGCATAAAAAAAGAAGGAGTTCCGGTGCTTGAGAGCGTCGCTGCTATCTTGTGTGCAATATGCCCGGACTTTCCCATTCCGGTAACGACTACTCGTCCCTGACAAGAGAGTAGCAGCCGACAGGCTCTATCGAAGCGCTCATCAATCCGCTGAGTTAGTTCGAGTACAGCTTGTGCTTCGGTTTCAATGACTGCCAGGCCTAATTTGCAAAAATTCATCTTAGCAAAGGAGTAGTGATTATGGCTTTGCAGTCTAACATAGAAAGGAGTCGCTTTGTAGACCGAGGTTCTAATGGATGGTGATAGTGATTTCCAGTGTTTATCGAATTTTTATTCGCAAAATAATTCGCACAAGGTATACTTAGCGTTTTGGCTGAACTGGAACATTGTTAAATGCAAGAGAATCTGGTGACTATCACCAATTTGACTTTCTCAAGAGGAATACGTCAAATCTTTAATGATGTCAATATGGTGGTCAAACGCGGCAAAATAACAGCAATAATGGGGCCAAGCGGCAGTGGTAAAACCACTTTGTTAAAATTAATCGGCGCCCAGATTTTTCCCGATCAGGGACAAATTATTGTTAATGGAGAAAATATCCACTGTTTGCCACGCAAAGTGCTATACCAGGCAAGGAAAAAAATGGGTTTGCTGTTTCAGTCAAGTGCTTTATTTACCCATTTGTCTGTATTTGAAAATGTGGCTTTCCCGCTGCGCGAACACACGAATTTAAATGATGCCATGATTCGCGATATTGTCCTTATGAAGCTCGAGGCTGTTGGATTAAGAGGCGCAGCGCAGATGATGCCAGCTGAATTATCGGGCGGAATGGCCCGACGCGTTGCACTGGCTCGTACAATTGCGCTGGATCCGGAATTGATGATGTATGATGAGCCTTTCACTGGACAGGATCCAATCTCTATGGGAGTTTTGGTTCGCCTGATCAAACAGTTGAATGAATTGCTGCAAACCACAACCATCATTGTTTCTCACGATGTGGCGGAAACCTGTTCAATTGCCGATTACGTATACCTAATCGCAGGCGGACGATTAATCGGAGAGGGAACGCCTGAGGAATTAAAAGAGTCGCAGGAACCACAGATCAAACAGTTCATGCACGGAGAGGCGGATGGCGTTGTTCCATTTCATTATCCGGCAAGGCCTTATACTGAGGAGCTTTTAGATGCTTGATAAGCTGGCACATTTAGGGCAACGCGGAATCAATATTCTCGGTATGGTAGGCAACTCCGGCGTATTTCTTGCAAAGGTTTTTGTCCGAAATCCTGATTTTCCCAGATTGTGGCCTGCTTTGCGGACGCAAATCTATAATGTAGGCGTATTATCCTTTCTGATAATTGTTGTTTCAGCATTGTTTATTGGAATGGTAGTGGGACTGCAAGGATATAATACTCTCCAGAAGTTTGGTGCCGGAACGCAGTTAGGACAATTGCTGGCCTTAAGCATCGCCCGTGAATTGGGTCCGGTAATGAGTGCACTGCTTTTCGCAGGAAGAGCAGGGTCGGCTTTGACTGCAGAAATTGGCCTGATGAAAGCGACTGAGCAATTAGCCAGTATGGATATGATGGGAGTGGACCCATTAGGACGAGTGGTATATCCTCGTTTCTTAGCGGGTTTAATCTGTTTACCCGTCCTGGCCATAATATTTTCTGCCACAGCGATTTATGGTGGTTATTTTATTGGGGTGATTTGGTTGGGTATTGATGCGGGTAGTTTCTGGTCGAACATGCAGGCTGCTGTTGATTTTAGAATTGACGTCCTGAGTGGAATTATTAAAAGTGTTGTATTTGCCTTTGCAGTCGTATGGATTGCTGTGTTCCAGGGCTTTAGCTGTACGCCTACTGCTGAAGGGATTAGTCAAGCAACTACACGAACTGTTGTTTACGCATCGCTGGCAGTACTGGGGCTTGATTTTCTGTTGACCGCGATAATGATTGGAGGTTGGTAATGAATGCAAAGCAGCGATATGTAGATATCTGCGTCGGATTATTTATGGTAGCAGGTATGCTGGCTTTGATTGTTATGATAATGAGAGTTAGCGGTCTGACTGATTTTGCGGAAAACAAGGGATATCATGTTACCGCAGATTTCGCTGACATTGGCGGCTTGAAAGTGCGTGCGCCTGTCACTATTGCTGGTGTGAAAGTTGGTGAAGTGAGTAAAATCGAATTGCAACCCGGCGAATTAAATGCGAAAGTGACGATGCTTCTTCGAGGCGATAAACAAATTCCCTATGATGACGCTTCTGCAAGAATCCTGACGCAAGGACTGCTAGGTTCCAATTACATCAGTATTGTACCAGGCTTTGATGATGCCGAGGATAGCAAGCACCCTTATCTGAAAGAGGGCGATGTAATTGCCAAAACCCAGGAAGCGATAATTTTGGAAAACCTTATTGGCCAGCTGTTATTTAACATTAATAAAAAATAGGTGACTCATGAAGCTGATAAAATCAATCTTTTTATTATTTGCTTTTCTATTACCACACTGGCTATGGGCACAGGGTTCACCGATTCCTATGCTGGAAGGTACTGCAAACCAGATCCTGTCTACTTTAAAGGAGCATAAAGGAAGTCTTAAAAGTAACCGTCAGCTTATTTTTCAAGCGGTTGAACAGCATTTACTTCCCAATGTGGATGTAAGCGGCATGTCTCGCTCTGTTCTTGGAAGGCAAGTATGGAGCAAGGCGTCAGCCGGTGAACGGGCTCAGTTTTCAAAAGCATTCACGCAACTGGTTATAAGAACCTATGCCAGTCCTTTAGCAGAATATACCGATGAGACAATCAAGTTCCTGCCAATAAGAGGCTCCGTAGATGGCCGCTTTGTTCGTGTCAATAGCTTGATTATCCGCTCAAACGGCAATAATATTCCGCTGAGTTACAGTTTGGTGGCAAAAAATGGCCAGTGGAAAATTTATGATCTGAGTGTGGAGGGGGTTAGCTTGTTACAAAGTTTCCGTTCACAGTTCGCTCAGGCATTGCAAAACTCAAATATACAAGATCTGATTAAACAGATGAATGAAAAAAGTAGAGCCAGTTAATGACTGATTTCGTTTTTGAACCTGCTGAAAGAATGACTTTTGCTACTGTCGATGCCGACAGAAAGCGTCTTAGCAGTTTTTACCGCAGCGCCGCACAGCAGGGCTCTATCACAATTAATCTTGAAAAAGTGCAGCATTGTGATAGTGCCGGGCTGGCGTTGTTAATTGAAGCCAAACGTCTGGCCAGACAATTTAACAGGACCTGCAAAATCACCGGAATGTCCAGGCAATTAGCTGCCTTGGCCGAATTTTGCAGAGTCAGTAATTTATTGGCTAATGATTGAATAAGTTTGATTTTAATTCAATCAAATCGTCTCAACGAGATATGAAAAAAATGGTAACTCCCCAGATACGTCATCCTGAGCGTAGCGAAGGATCTCAAACTGCTTAGAGCTGAGCCAGATTCAGGAGATCCTTCACTTTGTTCAGGATGACGCGATGCAAGATAACCGTATTCAAGCAATAATTAATAGTAAGGTGAGAGTTGTATGATTAGTAATGAAGCGCTGGAACAGCGCCTTCGCGATACATCAGAAGTTGAATTTGTTAAGGTAGAAGGTGATGGTTATCATTACAATTTGACTATTGTTTCAGAGACTTTTGTCGGTAAGTCTCTGGTGGCCAGACAACAGTGGGTCTATGCTCAATTGAAGGAATTGATTACATCTGGCACTCTTCATGCTTTAAGTATGAAGACGTGGACGAAAGAAGAATGGGAGAAAAAGCATGGATAAGTTGGTAATCAATGGCGGTAAACCCTTAAACGGTGAAGTCATTATTTCGGGTGCAAAAAATTCCGCTCTGCCCATCCTCGCTGCGACACTGCTTGCAAGCGATAATGTGACGATCGCTAATGTGCCACATTTGAAAGACGTGACCACAATGATGGAGCTGCTGGGGCAGCTCGGCGCACAAATGATCGTTGACGAAAAAATGAATGTTCAGGTCGATGCCAGTAATGTGAACGAGTTCGTCGCTCCCTATGAACTGGTGAAAACGATGCGGGCATCCATTCTTGTGTTAGGCCCCTTATTAGCCCGTTTCGGAAAAGCTGATGTTTCATTGCCAGGAGGCTGTGCTATCGGCACGAGACCTGTGGATTTGCACTTGAAAGCTTTGAAAAGCATGGGTGCTGAAATTTCAGTAAAAAATGGATATATCAAGGCACGCTGTAAAAGAGGGCGTTTACAGGGAAGGCCTTTATTATTCGATACAGTAACAGTTACCGGCACTGAAAACGTGCTAATGGCTGCTGTACTCGCCGAAGGTAAAACAGTGATCAAAAATGCTGCGCGAGAGCCTGAAGTAGTTGATCTGGCGAATTTCCTCAATCAAATGGGGGCAAAAATTACTGGCGCAGGTACATCCACGATTGAGATTGAAGGAGTGGAGGCCTTAGGCGGCGGGTCCTACAGCGTAATGCCCGATCGTATTGAAGCCGGAACCTATTTGACTGCCGGAGCAATTACTCGAGGAAAGGTAACGGTTCGCCGCGTCAAACCTGATAATCTGCTTTCAATGCTGTGTAAGTTTGAAGAAGCCGGGGCTGAATTAAGTTTGGGCGAAGACTGGATTACCTTAAATATGAATGGCCTGAGACCGCAGGCAATCGATATTTCAACGGCCCCATATCCTGCATTCCCCACCGATATGCAGGCGCAGTTTATGGCTCTTAACAGCATATCTGACGGCACGTCTTCAGTCATTGAAACTATTTTTGAAAATCGTTTTATGCACGTTCAGGAATTACAGCGAATGGGCGCGCAGATTCGTTTAAATGGAAATACAGCACTGATCTCAGGTGTTGATCATTTAACCGGAGCTCCGGTGATGGCTACTGACCTTCGCGCTTCCGCGAGCCTCATTCTGGCAGGTTTGACCGCCGAAGGGGAAACGATGGTCGAGCGAGTTTATCATGTAGATCGCGGTTACGAACGCATTGAAGAAAAGTTGTCTATGCTGGGAGCTGATATCAAGAGGGTTTCAGCAAGGTGACAGGACGTAAAAATTTTGTAGAGTATATAAATAATCTGCTGGCCATTGCATCGTTTAATGATTATGCACCCAATGGCCTGCAGGTTGAAGGACGCAGCGAAATAAACCGTATCTGTACCGCAGTTACTGCTTCAGCGGAAGCAATTGAAAGAGCTGCGCAATTTGGAGCTGATGCTCTCATTGTCCATCACGGTTATTTTTGGAAAGGGGAACCTGCGGTTATTACCGGCAGCAAATACAAGCGAATTGCAGAGCTCATCAAGCACCAGATTAATTTGCTCGCTTATCATCTCCCGCTCGATTGTCATCCGCAGTTGGGTAATAATGCCTGTATCGCCAATTTGCTGCAATTAGATGAAATTGACCAGCATGGTGTCTCCGGCACACCCGGATTGCTTTGGACAGGATCTTTTCCATTACCTAAAACGGCAGACGAAGTCACTCTCCTATTAGCTGACAAGCTAGGACGAAAGCCTGTTCTTGTGGAGGGAGCCAAACATTCTATCAGCAGGATTGCCTGGTGCAGCGGTGCTGCACAGGATTATATTGAACAAGCCGGCGCTCTGGGAGTAGATGCTTATATCAGCGGCGAAATTTCCGAGCGAACCTATTATCAGGCCAAAGAGCTTGGCATTCATTATTTTTCTGCCGGGCATCATGCCACTGAACGTTTTGGCATACAGGCTCTGGGCGAACATTTAGCACAGCATTTCAATCTGCAATATCAGTTTATTGACAGTCTTAATCCCGTTTAAAGAGTTTTCTATCTATGTCAAGTTTAGCCTATGCTTATGGTCAACCTGCATCTCAAGGTATTTTAAAGCAATATCCTGAAGATTTTATTGTTAATGAAATTTTGGGGTTTGATTTGACCGGTGAAGGGGAGCATTTGTTTCTATTCATTGAGAAGCGCAATATTAATACTGAAGATGTCGCCAAGGAAATTGCCCGTGAATTAAAACTGTCACCCAGAGCAGTGTCTTACGCCGGGTTAAAAGATAAACAGGCATTAACCCGACAGTGGTTCAGCATTCATTTGCCTGGAAAAAATAATCTGAATATTGAACTTCCGAAGGGTGAGCAATGGAAAATTTTACATACCCAGCGGCATAATAAGAAATTGAAAACAGGCGCACTGGAAGGAAATCAGTTTCAACTCATTCTGCGAGATATTCATATCGAAGATAAGATTGAAGAGCGACTGTCAGCAATCGCTGCAAATGGAGTTCCCAATTATTTCGGTGAACAGCGATTTGGTAATATTGGGCAAAATCTTTATAAGGCGGAACAGTTGCTGTTTGCGAATATGAAAGTCAAAAATCCGTTTTTGAAAGGCATGTATTATTCTGCCGCACGCGCTTATCTTTTTAACCGCATACTTGACTATCGCATAAGCAAGAGTAATTGGAATCAAGCCGTGGCTGGGGATGTGATGCAATTAGCAGGAACTCATAGTGTATTTCATTGCGATTCACCAGATGAGATAATCCAGCAGCGTATCAAGGCCTTTGATATTTCACCAGCCGGTGCGCTGTGGGGTGGAGGAAATAACCGTGTTACAGAGTCAGCACTGGTTCTGCAGCAAGAAGCCCTGGCAGATCTGCGTCCCTGGTGTGAGGCATTGGAAGCACACAAACTGGAAATTGCATACCGGGCATTTATTCTCCAGGTCAAAGATATGCGATGGGAGTGGTTAAATGAGAAAGAGCTGTTTTTAGAGTTTGCCCTGACTTCCGGCAGCTATGCCACCAGCGTTATCCGTGAACTATTGTTAACCTTAAAAGAGTGAAACAAGATATATCTTTGTAATGGATTGCTTCGCCAAGGCTCGCAAAGACGGAGCAAACCCTGTCTTCGCCAAGGCTCGCAAAGACAGAGCTTCACAAACTGTCTTTGCGAACGAATGTGAAGCAATCCAGTTGGTTGTCTCAAAACGCTTAACCTGGCCCAACACTAACCGCAGGTGCTGTCTCTTCAAGTTCTGGTGGTTTTTTCTTCCACGAGCCCTCGAAGAAGGTTTGTGTTTTAAGAAATTCTTTCAGTCTCGCCAGATAAATGGGTTTAGGCAATTGTCGCAAATGCTCAGGAATCAGCTCCTCTGGGATGTCCAGATCCTCATCTGTAAGCCCCTCAGCAATTATCGCTTCTGCCATATAGGCTGCTTGTGGCGTTTGTGGAGTATATACAGGTTGCCCCATCACAATCCCATCCTGGACTTGAAACGGCTCCTGAGAAAAAAGACCTCTTTCGCACTCAGGAACAGGAACGCTGCCGGGATCGAATTCGACCACATCATCAAACAAACCGAGCGCTGGCTCTGCTGGTAGACATTTCTGCTCGAGGAATCTGGCAATCGCCTCCTTATGAGGAAATTGATTAAAATCCCGGGGTATAAAGACTTCTTCGTCATTGAGTTTAATGACAAATCCGCTATCGACAACTTTGCATGCAACCTGGAAAGAATGTGACTCATCAACAGCTGCGGCTATTTCTTTTTCCTGTTCAACAAACTGAACTTCGATTCCATTTAATATCCGCTTACCATCACTGGTAAATCCGGACAATTTCTCATAAGGACTATTGTCACCAAAATTGGCAATGTAAGAACAAGCATTCTGAAATGCTATCCATAAAAGATCTACGCTCAAGCCTCCAGCATAGCCCACACCATACCCAATAGAGCCCATTAAACCGCCCATCAGGGTCGCCATTGAAATGCCGCCAGCATTTTCAAACAGCTGCTTGGCAAGCCGCGGTGCAAAAATCATAATCCCCCAGCCAGCCACTTTTCCGCCAACCCAGCATAAACCGCTGCTTAATGCTACCTGAACAGGCAGCCCCACAGCACTTTCGCTGGCCATTTTTCCGATCATCCATCCGGTCGACATTCCAGCAGCGTAACATGGCTGGCTGACCAGGTAACCGGTGACCGATGCGACTGGGAAGCGATTCGGTTGATATTTCCTCAAATAATCAGACTGTGAAGTAACAAAATCCTTAAAATGCCGCCATTCAAGTTCTGTAAATCGACAGGTGGAGTCTTTAGCCATGGAGGCATTCCAGCTTTCCAATGATGAAGTTTCTAAAAAACGCAAAGCCGTCAGGAAGTAATCGGCACTGGTTTGCTTATTCAGCTGATTTTTTCCTACCAGACCAATAGTATTATCTAAAATTTCATATAAATCAGAGTTAGATGGAGAACGCATCCAATAGGGAAGGCCAATCTGATGTTTGATATAAAAAGCGGTGACAATCAGGATTTTGCAGGCACTCATATGCTCATCAAATGCCTGGGCATCTTTGAATTTCAGATCCGGTTTTAGCCTGGAGCGAAGAACCTGAAAAATCTTTTCAGTGAATTCGAGCTGAAAATGCCTGTCTTTAGAGTTTTTTCCACCGAAAAATCGTTCAATGGCAGTATTCTGGTGCTGGGGCTGTGGAGTAGTTTTTGCCTGTTTAATATATAAAGCCCTTAGCTTAGGCCACTCTTCAATTAATGTATCCTTAATTACAAAACTCATATTGACCTCACATCCTTGGTTAAAAGTCATCCGACAGCTCAATGTCCAATTATCACCATAGCTGCCTTGTAAAAGACGTACTTATTTTATATTACGCATTCATTGATTAAATGCCAATAAATTTGGTTAATATTTATTAATAGATTAAGTTATCACAATCTAAAATTTAACCTATTGAAAAACTGATGATATAGTTCAGGCTACATGAAATTATACCTGAATAACGGCTGTATAAAATGACATCAATTAAGCAATTTATTTACCTGCTACGATTATCCCATTGGAGTAAAGCGGCATTTGTTTTACTTGGTGTAGTGTACTCTGGCTCTCTGGATTATTTGCCGGATGCGTTATTAGCTGCTCTGGCGTTTTGTCTGATAGCCAGTGCTGTGTATATTTATAATGATATTCAGGATAGAGAGAAAGATCGCCTGCATCCGCAAAAATGCCGCCGTCCTTTAGCAAGCGGAGAGGTTTCCCTTGATTTCGCGGTGAGCATGCTGGCACTGTTGTTACTGGGCGGCATGTTGCTCGCCTGGTCAATATCGACCATTCTGGCAGTACTGCTTGCTGCCTATCTGCTTATCAATCTGGCCTATAATCATTTATTGAAAAGTGTTCCTGTGTTGGATGTGGCTTGTATCGCCAGTGGATTCATGTTGCGAGTACTGGCTGGAACTATAGGGATAGGGCTGCCCATTTCATGGTGGCTAACTATCACCGCTACGCTGGTTAGTCTGCTTATTGCGCTCTGCAAAAGGCGTCTGGAAAAGCAATTAGGTCTGAGATATGAGACTCGCCTGGTTTTAAAGCGTTATACCTTACCGGCGCTCGACCGATTAATTGTGGTTACTGCCTGCAGTTGTTTTGTCGCTTATCTTTTTTACACTTTAATTGCTCATAAGGAGTCATCCTATTTTCTGCTGACTTTACCCTTTGCAGCTATCGGTTTATGGCGTTTTGCCCGTTTATCTATGAGAGACGGCAATAATGACGACCCGGTCTCTCTATTTTTTAAAGATAATCTCTCACGCTTTAACCTGCTTTGCTTTGTAGGATTAACTTTGGTTGCTCTGATGAATGATCTGTCATAAAAAAATCTACTATGCGCTGCTGGCAGCAGCGCTGGGTTATCTTGTTGTTTTACAACTTACAGCAATCTGGCCGTTTACGATTGATGATATGTATATTTCCCTGCGCTATGCCAGACATTTGGCAGAAGGACATGGCTTGCTTTGGAATTTGCGTGAAGCACCAGTGGAAGGATACAGCAATTACAGTTTTGTGCTCCTGGGCGCTTTGGCTATTCACTTAGGACTTGATCCTGTGGTTATTTTGAAAGCAGCCGGTGTGATTGGACTGCTGTTAACGATTGCAGGCCTTTATCTTCTGGCGAGACTGGTTTTACCCAAGACCCTGGCTTTATTACCTTCTGTGATACTGCTCCTATATAAAGGAGAAATAATTTGGGCAGCAAGCGGCCTGGAGACTGCCTGCTATCAGGCGATGCTTGTCTATTCCCTTTATTTTCTTTTAAAAGGAAATGGATATCAGAGTTATCCGGAGCATCATAAAAAGGGAACTAGCAGGTTTTACTTAATCTGCTTTTCAGTATTAATGAGTATTGCGAGTCTGACACGACCGGAAGCACCGTTTGTGTTTATTTTATTCAGTCTGCTGCTGATCATTGATAATCCCAGGCCCATGCAATTTTTTGCCACTGATTATTCGCTTTGTCTGCTTATTTTTTTACTGACTTATTTACCGTATTTTTTCTGGCGCTGGCATTTTTTTGGGCGTTTATTTCCTAATTCAGTCTATTGTAAAGGGTTTGAGGGCCATTCTGCATTCGGTCTGGATTTGACCTATCTGAAACTAATATGGCCTTTTCTTCTGGTTTCATTACCCGTACTTTTTCAGCATAGAGACAAGCTGTCTCTGTATTTTTGGACTCCGTCTGTATTGTATTTAATTTTACTAGTGCAATCGGATTCTGTTGCTGCATTTTATAATCGATTATTTCTTCCTGTATTGCCTTTTCTTTATATCCTGGCTGTACAAGGTCTTTATAAAATAGTTCGGGAGTTTTTTGGCAACGCTGAGGATAAGTTAACAGGTCCCGTCTGTATTACCATCGGTTTAAGTGTTTTGCTGGCAGTGTTTTTTATTCCGATATTCAGTTTGTCTGAATATCGTTATTTCAGCCAAATGCCTGTGGAAGGTGAAAAGTTGCGGGATAGGGTGCTGCAATGGTTGGATGTTAATGCCACCCCAGCAAGTACCGTAGTTCTCTCAGATAGCGGGCGCATTCCTTTTAAAAGCAATTTGAGGTTTATTGATTCCTATTGCCTGAATAATCGTAAAATGACCGAAGATAAATCAGAGTCCATGTATCAGCGCTTTTGTGCGAATTTGTTCAACGAAAAACCGGAGATTATTATTCTGACTTCGTTAAATCAGCAGGGAAAAATTATTTACACACCAGCTGACGCCTGTCTGAAGCAGGCTTTGAGTCAACAGAGCCTGTATAAATATAAGGCTGAGTTTAAGACACCAGAAGCTGCCGACATCTACCAATATGAAATTTATTCCTTAAACCATTAAAAACTGTGTAAAATACTCATTTTTGGCTGTGATCCGACAGGACAAAGCATGTTGAAAAGTGGACTCTTACTTAAAATATACAAGCGTTTGCCCGCTCTGGCTTTTGATTTAATTTCAATTCCGCTTGCCTGGTATTTCGCGTACTGGCTGCGTTATAACATGCAGCCTTTTCCGAACACTCTGGTGAGTGTTTACTCGCTGGAAGCGCTCTTTATTCTCATGACCGCTCAGGTTGGGTGCTATTATTATTTCAAAGTGTATCGAGGATTATGGAACTTCTCTTCTATAAACGATCTTTTGCGGATTATCAAAGCAGGACTCAGCGCTACGATAATTGCTATCCCCGCTTTATATCTAAGCTCATTATTACCCCATGTTCCACGCTCGGTTCTGCCACTATACTGCCTCAACCTGGTGACCTTACTGGGCGGGGCCCGGCTGGCGATGCGAATGTTTCGTGATCAGCAGTTGAATAAAAATCTCCCGAGCGATATGAAAAGAGTACTCATCGTCGGTGCCGGACAGGCCGGAGAAGGCCTGGTCAGAGATTTAAAGCGAACACCCAATTATTGGCCGGTAGGCTTTGTAGATGATAATCCGGCCAAGCGTGGCAAAGAGATTCATGGTATTCGTGTTTTAGGAGCAACCCGCGAGCTGGGGGATATGGTTATCAATCATCAGATTGATTTAATTTTTATAGCTATTCCGTCCGCACGATCTGCGACCATGCGCCGCATTGTAGAGTATTGTGAAAAAACCAGCGTTCCTTTCAGAACGCTTCCAGATATCAGCGCTCTAGCCTCAGGGAAAATTGAGATCAACGCCTTGCGTGAGGTCAATCTTGAGGACTTGCTAGGACGTGATCAGGTTCAGCTGGAATGGGATCGCATTAGCACCTATGTGCAAAACAAGCGGATTATGATTACCGGCGGCGGGGGGAGTATTGGTTCCGAATTATGCCGGCAAATACTGGATCTGAACCCGGAAAAATTAATGATCATCGATAGTTCCGAGTTTAATCTGTATCGAATTGAACATGAGTTAAGCGCCTCGCATCCCTCTTTTCAATTGGATTTAATACTGGCTTCGGTAACGGATGCGGTTGCTATTGACAGTTACTGCAGGCAGTTCAAGCCGCAAATCGTGTTTCATGCGGCCGCTTACAAACATGTTCCTATGCTTGAGGAGCAAATTCGTGCTGCGATTCAAAATAATGTGCTGGGTACTCGCATCGTTGCTGAAGCCAGTGTTGCCGCGGGCGCTGAGAAATTCATTCTGATTTCCAGCGATAAAGCAGTTAATCCATCTAATATCATGGGCATGACCAAGCGGATTGCCGAGATATATTGCCAGAATTTAAACGAACGAGTGCAGACTCAATTCATTACGGTGCGATTTGGCAATGTATTGGGATCGGCAGGCAGTGTGGTACCCTTATTCCAGAAGCAAATACAGGCTGGCGGCCCAATTACGGTAACTCATCCAGATATTCAGCGTTATTTTATGACTATACCCGAATCTTGCCAGCTTATTCTTCAGGCGATGGTGAATGGTCAGGGTGGTGAGATATTTGTTCTGGATATGGGCGAACCTATAAAAATATCCTATTTGGCAGAGCAAATGATTCGTCTGGCCGGTAAAGAGCCTGGACGTGACATAGAAATCAAATATAGCGGATTGCGTCCTGGTGAAAAGCTCTTTGAAGAGCTTTTCCACGAGTCAGAAGAATTGGCCCATACGGAGCATGAGAAATTATTCAAGGCGAAATTTCGCAAACTGGATTGGCAGGAATTGACCCAGGCGATGCGGTTGTTGAATGGTGCCTGTGATGAGAATAATATTGATGAATTGAAAATATTGGTTAAGAGTTTAGTTCCTGAATTCAAATCAGAGCCTGGACTGCAGAAAGTTACCATATTATAACCAAATTGTGAGTTCACAGGGATGTTTAATAGAGAAATGGATGAATCAATAAAATTGCTCGCCTGGAAGCGTTTTTTTAAAAGTATTTTATGCCCAGGCGCCTGCCTCGTATTGCTTTCTGCTTGTAGTGAGTCGAATACCCAGGCCCCCGCCATCCCAACAGTGGCTGTCACCAAAATTTCAAGCTCACAAATTCCCATTAATAGAAAATACATAGGCATTACCCAATCCATTTCTGCCGCAGGGATTAAAGCGCGAGTAGAAGGCTTTCTGATTAAAATGAATTTTGTTGAAGGGAAGCCCGTTAAAAAGGATCAATTATTATTTGTCATCGACCCCCGGCCTTTTGAAGCCAAACTTAGTCTGGCGCAAGGTCAGTATGCTAAAAGTGTCGCGGATAAGGAATATCAGGAGATCCAATACCGCCGCATGAAAGATCTGGTGGTAAAAGGTGACGTGTCTCAATCCCATTTCGATGAAGTGAGTGCCAAGTTTAGCGAGGCTGATGCGCAGGTGCAGATTGGAGCTGCTAATGTTGCGGATGCCAAGATTAATCTGGGCTATTGCTATATGTATTCGCCTTTTGACGGCATTATTGGCAAGAAATACGTGGATGTGGGAAATCTGGTAGGCGGGGGTGAGAATACCTTGCTGGCCAATGTGGTGCAGTTAAATCCCATCTATGTGGAATTTAGCCCGAGTGTTGAGGATTTTACCTCCTTTCTTAAATACCGGGACAACATGCCATTTAAAGTGGAGGTTAGTTTACCTCATGACGGCAATCTGGTATTCAAAGGTAAACTGGATTTAATTAATAATCAGGCCGATGTTTCAACATCCACCATCCTCATGCGCGCAGAAATTGAAAATCCCAAACAATTATTGCTTCCCGGTATTTATGTGAGTGTTAAACTGCATCTCAGCAATAATGAAAAAGTGATACTGGTTCCCAAACAGGCGACTATGGTGACACAGGGACAGCGGTCTGTGTTTGTTGTGGGTTCCGATAATATTGTCCACTCAAAGAATATAACTACCTCGGGCCAGTATGATAGCTCCTACATAGTGAGTTCGGGGTTGAAAGAAGGCGAAGTAGTGGTCAGCAATGGGCTGCAAAAGATTCACGATGGCATGAAGGTTCAACCTGAGACAAAAGTGCAGGATGCTGTCAAATGATTAAGTTTTTTATACACAGACCCATATTTGCCATTGTCATTGCGATTTTGATGGTGCTTATTGGCGGGATTTGCATTCTGGTTTTGCCGATAGCTCAGTATCCTCAGCTTGTACCGCCACAAGTGCAGGTAAGTTCACAGTATATAGGCGCCAGTTCTTCTGTAGTCGCCGATACAGTTACCACGCCTCTGGAGCGAAATATCAATGGAGTTGAGGGCATGATCTATATGTCCTCTGCCAGCACCAATAATGGCAATTCAATCATCACCATCACCTTTAACGTCGGTTATGATATCGATATTGCCGCTGTGGATACACTGAACGATACCAATACGGCCATGTCAGTTTTACCGCCTGATGTGATTCAGGCAGGGCTGGATATACAGAAAGTGTCGAGCGACATGGTATTGGTTGTCAATCTGAATAATAAAGACGGTACGATGGATGATGCTTTCCTGACTAATTATGCGGATATTAATATAACGCCTGTTCTTTATCGTATTTTCGGCGTGGGTGATATCAATAATTTTGGGTTGCTGCAATATTCCATTCGTATCTGGCTTAATCCGGATAAGCTGGCAAGCATGGGAATTTCACCTCAGGAAGTGATAAATGCCGTACAGGAGCAAAATCAACAAGCTGCAGCAGGAAGCATAGGGCAGCCGCCAGTTCCCAAAACGATTCCATTTCAGTATCAGATTAATACATTAGGCCAGTTAAGCGAAGTAGAGCAATTCGCCGATATCATTGTGCGTACCAGGGAAAATGGTCAGATTGTGCGTATTAAAGATCTTGGCCGCGTCGAAATGGGGGCTGATACCTACGTAACTACTTCGCAATTTAACGGCAAACCGAGCGCAAGTCTGGGAATTTATCAGTTGCCCGGTGCCAATGCGCTCGATATTTCAAATAATGTGCGAAAAGCCATGAAGGAACTGGCAAAAAGTTTTCCTGCAGGTTTGGAGTGGACTATTGCCTATGATACAACCAATTTCGTGAAAGCATCCCTGCGCGAGGTGGTGATAACTTTACTTGAAGCCATAGCTTTGGTTTTCCTGGTTGTTTTCGTTTTTCTGCAGAACTGGCGAACAACCTTGATTCCTTGCATAGCTATCCCGGTTTCTCTTGTAGGTACATTTATATTATTCAGCATTTTTGGCTTTTCGATTAATACGCTCAGCTTGCTGGGGCTGGTGCTGGCGATAGGGCTTGTTGTGGATGATGCGATAGTCGTTGTCGAAAACGTAGAGAAAAAACTTGAGCAGGGTATAACCGATATCAAGGAAGCGACTTTACTGGCCACTAAAGAAGTGCAGGGACCTATCCTTGCGACAACATTAATTTTGATGGCGGTATTTATTCCAGTCGCTTTTATCCCGGGAATGACAGGCAGCCTGTATAACCAATTCGCATTGGCTATCGCATTTTCGGTTGCTTTATCGGGGATTAACTCATTGAGTCTGAGTCCGGCACTGTGCGGTATTTTATTGAAAAGGAAAAAGGAAAAGGAAAAGAAATTTTTCTTTTTTCGCTGGTTTGAAAAAGGCTACGAGTGGCTTCTAAAGCATTACACAATTGCGGTTCAGCATGTTATCCAGTGGCGCAAACTGGTTTTCTTCGTATTTGCTTTATTGGCGCTTGCTGCTTTTTTTGTATTCAAATCACTTCCGGAAGGGTTTATTCCAGAGGAAGATCAGGGATATTTCATTATTGTGGTAAACGGTCCTGATGGCTCTTCACTTTATCGTACAGAAGAAACAGTTAAAAAAGTGGTGGATTTGCTGCTGAAGACAAAGGGTGTTGCCCATGTTATCAGCATTAATGGATTTAATATTATTGATACAATTGATCAAACTAACAATGCTGCCATTATTGTTACCTTAACACCCTGGTCTGAACGTACAGCACCGGATTTAAGTGTCCAGTCCATTATTAAAAAAACGCAGCAGCAATTAAATCTGTTTGATGATGCGGTAATCGAGGCCATTAACGCACCTGCCATTCCTGGTTTAGGTACGGTAGGGGGTTTTCAGCTCGAAGTCGAGGACAGAAACAATCTCGGAGTTCAGGCGCTGGCGAAAGCAGTCAATCAATTAGTCGAAGAGGGTAATAAACGCCCGGAGTTGAAAGGCCTGATTTCCGATTTAAATGTCAATGTGCCTCAGCTCTATCTTGATATTGATCGCACCAAAGCCAAGGCAATGAACGTTTCAATTACTAACTTGTTTGTGACTCTGCAAACTTATCTCGGCGCCTATTATGTGAATAATTTTACTAAATACGGCCAAACGTATCGAGTGATGGTTCAAGCCGAAGGGGATTCGCGTGCTGAAACAGCAGATATCAGTAAATTATATGTTAAAAGCGATAGCGGTCAGATGGTTCCTTTGTCCAGCCTGGTTAAAATAAAGTCGGTGAATGGGCCTTATAATATTCCACATTATAATTTGTATACAGCAGCCAGCGTCAATGGTGCGCCTGGCCCGGGATATACCTCAGGTCAGGCGATGGATGCCATTAAAGAAGTAGCAGATAAGGTTTTACCTAAAGGGATTGCCTACGAGTGGACTGGAATCACCTATCAGCAGCTTCAGGCCGGTAATGTGGCCTCCCTGATTTTCGCGTTATGCCTTGTTTTTGTGTTTTTATTTCTGGCAGCTCTTTATGAGAGCTGGTCAATGCCATTCATGATTTTGTTAGCGGTTCCTCTGGCGCTCCTGGGTGCGGGTCTTGCCTTAATGCTCCGATCGCTTGCGCTTGATGTCTACGCGCAAATCGGTTTGATATTACTGATTGGGCTTGCCGCAAAAAACGCTATATTGATCGTGGAATTTGCCAAGGAGAAGCGGGAGGGAGGTGCCAGCATTTATGATGCAGCAATACAGGCGGCTACCTTGCGTATGAGACCTATCCTGATGACGGCTTTTGCATTTATTTTTGGTGTGTTGCCCTTGGCGACAGCTACAGGAGCAGGCGCCGCCAGCAGACATTCGATAGGAACCACCGTTTTGGGAGGCATGCTGCTTGCCACCATTTTGAGTCTCCTGGTAGTGCCCGTTTTTTATGTAAGCATTCAGGGGTTACGCGAACGTTGGTTATCCAGACGAAAAACGGATAACGATTAGCATAAAGGAAGGATGATATGAAGGTATTAGTCATTGGAGGATCAGGAGTTTTAGGTACGGCGGTCGTTGAAGAATTATCCTTGCGCCATGAGATTATTCAGGCAAATTATTCCAGTGGAGATATTCGCGTTGATATTACCAGTCAGGATTCTATTCTCGCTTTATTTCAGAAGGTTAACAAAATAGATGCGGTGGTTCTAACGACGGGAAACGTCCATTTTGGAGAGTTTGCCGCAATGACCGCGAAAGAATATGAAATTGGCCTGCGAAGCAAGCTGATGGGGCAGGTGAATACGGTTTTAATTGGCAGAAATTATCTAAATGAGCATGGCTCTTTCACCCTCACAAGCGGCATTTTAAGCCATGATCCTATCCAGTATGGAAGCTCTGCTTCTATGGTCAATGGGGCTTTGGAATCCTTTACAATAGCTGCAGCAATCGAAATGCCAAACCGTTTACGAATAAACTGTGTCAGCCCAACAGTTATTACTGAATCAATGGGAGCCTATGGACCTTATTTCAGAGGTTATAAATCAGTCAGCAGCGCAGAAGCTGCTTTAGCTTACAGTAAAAGTGTGGAAGGTTTACAAACCGGCCAGGTTTATCGAGTCGGTTAGAAATGTTGAGTATATCCCTCAGGCTGACTATCTGGTTTAAGAACGCTCTTCAGAACTGGATGCCTCGGGTAAGCCGAGGCACGTAGGGATACGGAATAAGAGTATGCCTTTGATGATAAATCTAATTTCAAGTCGGTCATTTCCACGCAGGCGTAAATGTATTCATGCATGATTTTGGCTCTGGCGAAGGGTTATTTTTTTGCCAAAATCACATCAATAATATGGGTGTCATGATAGGGAAAGGTGAATATTTTGCTAAACAGGCGCTTTAAACGCTGGATAAGAAAGTTCTTGGGCAGCATGCGGATAGAGATGCTGTTTAAAAACCAGGTTCCTTCAATACCAAAGGTTGCCAGTTCATCAATATTATTTAATGTAATAGGAATGGCGAGGCGTTTGTGTTGCTCAATTTTGAAATGATGCTGATCGAAAACATGCTTCAATTCATCAAGCCCGGAAGCGACCGTAGTGTTTTTTACCATTGCTTTATAATAATGTCCCACGACGGTACTAATCAGACTATCTTCTGCAATAAATTGAGCGAGTTGCTGCTGAGCGATAGGAAATGACTCATAAGTGGTGGTAATCAGTGAAAAATGGCCATTAGCTCGTGTTAACTGATTTGCTTCATTGAATAAAGTATGAATGGGAATGTAGGCGTTCACGAAATGAGCCAGAACGAGATCCTGTGAGTGCTGCGGCAAAAAACGACTGGCTTCAGTAGCGCTTCCTTCAATAGCCGTTAAGTCCAGAGTTTGACTGGCTTCTTTGAGCATTTCAGAGGAAATATCAATTCCTGTGAAATCAGCTTCAGGCATATATTGCTTTAGTTGCTTAAGAAAAGCGCCGTTTCCGACTCCAAGGTCCAAAACTTTGTAATGAGGCCGTTGGCCCAAGTGTGCTTTTTTTATCTGCGCAATCGCTTCGTGATGACTGAGGCTGAGTGAGCCAAATTTGTCAGCAGTAGCGTAATGACCTGAAATTTGATTATACATGGCCTTCAAGGACATGTAGATACCCATTAAATTGACGTTCGGACAGTATATCGCCAAACTTACCCGCTTGGCGACAATTCTTTATTGTTTTTTATCACATTATTCAAATTATTGAGATGTCAGAGCCTGATGATCTGTCAGGCATTCTGCCATTCTATCTCACAAGGAGAAGTCGAATTATAAAATAGAGATCTCTTTTGCCAATTCTTTATTCCTGCTAAACGTCTGTTTGGCACTTTCCACTCCAGGCTGATCAAAGGGATTAATATCCCAAATGACGCTCTGAGTGTAAATTTTATGTTCGTACAGAGAGATAAGAGCGCCTAAAGTATAAGGACTCACTTCGTCTAAAGTAATCAGGTTAAGAGGAATATTGCCGTTAATCATTTTATTCAGATGCTGATTATTGGGAATTCCATCACTAAGAATTCGCAGTTTTTCATAGAGAAAATGATTGATGGTTTCTTCGTTATACGACTTCACACCTATGCAATCGCCTGCAATCTGATGAGTTCCCTGGCATAGCAGTTGAAAATAGCTATGTTGAGCCTGGTTTCCAAGCCCACCCCAGACCATAGGTCCGGTGGCGTAATTAACAAACTCTCCCTTACTATCAGTGGATTTTCCATTGCTTTCCATATCCAGCTGTTGAATATAAGGAACAAAGTGTTCCAACTGTTGAGCGTAGGTCAGCATCAAAAAATTATGGGTCGCGAGAAAATTATTATTCCACACTCCAATGAGCCCCAATAAAGCCGGAATATTTTGAGACAATTCACTTTGCTGATAATGCTGATCCATATGGTGAGCCCCCAGAAGAATCTGGGAAAAATTTTCATAGCCAATTGCAATCATCGTTATTAGATTTATCGCGGAGCACAGAGAGTATCTTCCGCCAACCCAATCCCATATAGGCAGCACCGTTTTGAATCCCATCCTGCGTGCCGCTTCGCCATTGGCAGTTATCGCTATAAAATGCCGCTCATTGAGCTCATTTAAGCCAAGCCAGCTTACGGCTTTTTTGGCGTTCTGCAGTGTTTCCCGTGTGGTAAATGATTTAGAGGAAATTAAGAACAGGGTAGTTTCGGGGTCCAGGGATTTAACCGTGTAGTTAAAATCATAAGGGTCAACGCTGGTAACAAAGTGGAAATTTAAATCCGGATGGCGCCAGCAATCAAGGACTGAAATACAAAGCCTGGGACCCAAATCTGAACCGCCAATACCAATATTGACAATGTCTGTAATCGGTTTTCCCGTGAAACCCAGCCAATTACCATTACGTATTTTTTCAGCAATTTCATCCATCTGCGCTCTTGCGGCAAATATTTCAGTCATTACATCTTTTCCATTAATGACTAAAGGTTTATTATCCATTTGCCGAAGTGCGGTGTGTAATGCGGGGCGGTTTTCAGTGAAATTTACACAGGCTCCATTAAAAAGCGCCTGAACTTTCTTCGGTAATTCACGTTCTTCTGCTAATTCAATTAATAAGCTTAGAGTTTCTGGTATAATTTTCTGATTTGTAAAATCGATATCGAGTTTGCATGCTGAATAATTAAGAGAAGCCCTGCTTGTTCTGAGACTTTGTTTGATGTCAAGAATTGAATGTGATTGTAACTGTGTACTATGTGATTTTAGCGCGTTCCAGCTATCCATTTGAGTTAAGTGCGTCATGCTTTCCATTCCATCAGAGTGCTTTTTTTTCAGTAGTTTATGGCAAGCGAGTTAATATTTCAACGGCTTAGCCTGGCTTGTCGATACATTAGCGGGGTTTTTATGATTGTATTCGTTATGTGCATGGCATTTTTCGCGTCATTTCTGTTAACGCGTGCCATAAGAAGATATGCTTTGACAGTGCAGCTCCTGGATATTCCCAATGATAGAAGCTCGCATAAAAACCCGACTCCAAGAGGCGGGGGTCTGGCTTTTGTATTAATATTTACCAGCCTCATTGCCTTCCTCTCTCAGACTAGTCTGGTTTCGATACCTTTTGCCATCGCAACTTCCGGAGCAGGATTATTTGTGGCTTTATTGGGATTTATTGATGATAGAAGGCATTTATCGCCAAAAATACGTTTTTCAGGTCATTTTCTGGCTAGTGCCTTCGTTTTGTATTGTTGTGGCAGTTTTCCTTCAATCCAGATTGGCAGCTGGTTAATTTCCTCTGGCTGGATTTTGAATGGCATCGGAGTATTTTATCTGGCCTGGGTATTAAATCTGTTTAATTTTATGGATGGTATTGATGGTTTGGCTGCTTCAGAAACTATTTTCGCCTGTATAGCGGCTGCTTCTTTGTACTGGCTTCTGGGCTATTCATCAGAAATTTTGCCGCTTATCGGGCTTGCAGCCACCGTATCCGGTTTTTTAATCTGGAATTTTCCGCCGGCCCGTATTTTTATGGGGGATGTAGGAAGCGGGTTTCTGGGAATAGTGCTCGGGGCCTTTAGCATTCATGCCGCATTTTTGTCTCCATCACTTTTCTGGAGCTGGTTAATTCTGCTTGGGGTATTTGTTGTAGACTCAACGATCACTCTGATTCAGCGAGCGCTAAGCGGAGAACGTGTCTGGGAAGCCCACTGTACCCATGCTTATCAGCATGCTTCGAGGCATTATGGCGGCCATTGCCCTGTGACCTTAGGGGTAACGGTCATTAATATAACCTGGCTGTTACCCTGGGCATTCATTTCATGTTTCAACTGGGTGAGTGGATTTATTTGCTGCCTCATTGCTTATTTGCCACTAATTTTTCTGGCTTTTTTGTTTAACGCGGGGAAGTCTTCAAGAATTGGTTCAGCAAAGTCAGCTTGTTAATTACCCGTTTCTGTCTCTGCCAAAGATTTTTTTGTTTATTTGTCATATAATTAGAAAGAGAAATAGTCTTTTCTGGAATTGCCCACCCGGATTTCAGAATAATTCTGTTCCTGCTGAGCGGGGGCGGTAATTAATTTATAAAATTTTAGTTTCTTAATATTTCGTTAAGAATTCTGGTATAAACTTATCCAGACAATATAAGATTGTTTTTTGTACAAACTGTATATTACGAAGCCCACATGGAAGAGTGCTTTCTATGGAACGGGTGGGAATATACAAATTAGGGAGATTTAAAGCATGTTAATATTAACTCGCCGTATTGGTGAAACTCTAATCATTGGTGATGATGTAAATATCACTGTTCTTGGCGTGAAAGGTAACCAGGTCAGACTGGGAATCAATGCTCCTAAAGATGTTTCCGTTCATCGTGAAGAAATTTATTTACGCATCCAGCAAGAAAAAGAGTCAACCGATAGTAGTGAAGAAGCTGTATAAAACCGGATTTCCTCGCAGTCATCCGTTCCCGAGTGAATAGAGTAGCTCGGGACAAACCCCTCTTAAAACCCACTCAAGCTCGTATCCCCAGACGATAAATAATGTACCAGACCTTCATTGTCGCGAAGACACAATTGCCCATAAGAATCAATGCCGCAGGCTTCCCCGCTAATCCGTGAATTGAATTGCTGCACAGTGATGGTTTTACCAAGCAAATAATCGTGTTGATTCCATAAGGGCAAAAAGCTTGAAAACCCATTTTTTAAAAAGCGCTCAATATCCTGATCCAAAGTGCCTACGATTTCTGCAATCAATCGGTTTCTGTCCCAATATTGACCGCCTGTTTCCAGAAGAGAGCACCAGGGATTATCTGATAAATTACTCTCTTTGGGGTCTGTATTCACATTAATTCCAATACCGATGATAACCGATGCGCTGCTGTGAGATTCAGCAATCATTTCAATAAGGATGCCACCGAGTTTTTTGTCTTGCCATATTAAATCATTCGGCCATTTTATCTGTATCTCATTATGAACACCGGCATTATGCAGTGCACGAACTACTCCGAGACTGACAGCGAGACTTAAGCCTGATAAGCGAGAAAGCGATTCGTACATTTCCCAGCGAACCGATAAATAAATATTCTCTCCAAAAGGGGAGGCCCAGGTGCGTCCGAAACGCCCGCGTCCCTGTGTTTGTTTTTCAGTACAGCAAATAGTCAGATTTTTTTGTATCGGCAGATCTTTTAAAAAGCGATTGCTTGAGTCAATTTCACTAAATTGATAGACAGTGGTTTCATTTTTTAAATGTCCGGGAAGCTGACTTAAAATTTTTTCTTTATCAAGGGGAATAAAAGGCTTTAGCAAGCGATATCCCTGTTTTGGAATTGATTCAATTGGGAGTCCTGATAGAGTCAACTGATGGATTTGTTTCCAGATGGCCGTTCTTGATACACCAAACTGCCTGGCCAGATATTCGCCGCTTTGACAAGTTCCATCGGCAAGCAAATGCAGAATTTGCCGCTGTAAGGAAGTAAACATTTTTATATCAGAACTTCTCATTTAATAGCCATTCCAGTTTTTTCAATTTTTGTCCGCGCAGTGTTACAATGGCTGGTTCATAGCAAAGCGCAGCAGCATAACCCGTATGAGGCAAGAAGGAGTTCATCAGCCAGTTTTTCTGATGCAGCGAATCGAAAATTTCAGCATGATCTTTAAATACAGGAACAGAGAAACTCTGAGTAGGGTAATGGAGTCCAAGACCCGACGCCTTGATAAATGCTTCTTTTTTAGCCCATATTTTAAAGAAAGTAAGGACTTGCAGTAACTTTGGTACCCGATTAAGTTCCTGAACCTCTTCGGGGGAAAATGCGTAATTAGCCAATCCCTTTAATGAGCGGGCAGAGAATTGTTCAATATCAATTCCCAATGGGTGTTTGCTGCCTATTCCCAATAATCCGATTTCACCCGAATGACTGAGGTTAAACTCAATTTCTGTGAAATGTTTGACTGCCGGTTTTCCATGAGTCCCCTTTATAAACTCGATTTGTCCTGCAGGGATTTGCAGATAGCGGGCTAGAATAAGGCGCAGCGCTGCGTGAGAGGCAATGAAGCGTCGGCGGTGTTTCTCAAACAGAAAGCGCCTCGCTCGTTCAAGCTCCGTGTCGTCTAAAAGCTGTAAGCTATTTTCTGGATAGCTGGACAGAGGAAATTCCCAGATATCTATTCTGGATTCCTGAAGAGAACAATCCTTTAATGACATCGGTTTAATCTGGAATTCACTCATTCAGATGATTCAATGGGTAGCGTCTGGAAGCAATTAGGGTTATCATAACGCATGCCTTTTAATTCGCCAACGAGTAATTAATGAGTCGACAATTTTTGGATTTCGAGCAGCCCATCGAAGAATTGAACCAAAAGATTCAGGCACTGCGCATGGTCGGTGATACTGAAATCAATTTAAGCGAAGAAATCACGCGCCTTGAAAGCAAGTGTGAAGAGTTAATGGCGGGCATTTTCTCTAATCTGGAGCCCTGGCAAATCGCTCAGCTGGCCAGACATCCTCTCAGACCGCAAACTACAGATTATATTGAACATATTTTTACTGACTTTCAGGAGCTTCATGGAGACCGTCATTATTCCTGCGCCCCAGCAATTATAGGCGGCCTGGCTCGTTTAAATGGTGAGCCAGTTATGGTATTAGGCCACCAGAAAGGAAAGCGAACCAAGGAGAAGGTGTATCGTAATTTCGGAATGGCACGCCCTGAGGAATATCGTAAGGCCTTGCGGCTGATGAAAATGGCCGAAAAATTTAATCTGCCTATTTTCACATTTATTGATACTGCAGGTGCTTACCCGGGTATTGGAGCAGAGGAGCGCAACCAGTCAGAAGCGATTGCCAGAAATCTTTTAGAAATGGCGAAGCTGAAAACGCCTGTTATTTGTACAGTGACGGGTGAAGCGGGTTCTGGCGGCGCCCTGGCAATTGGTGTGGGCGATCGGGTGCTAATGCTGCAATTTGGTATTTATTCGGTAATTTCACCAGAGGGCTGTGCATCCATCCTGTGGAAAGATGCGGCTAAAGCCAGTGAAGCAGCCAGGGCAATGGGAATCACCGCTGAGCGCATTTATGAACTGGGTTTAATTGATCAGGTTATCAAAGAACCACTGGGGGGAGCTCATCGTAATCTCGAGGCGATGACAGGCCGGCTTAAGAGTATTCTGGTTGAAGAACTCGAACACTTGAAAAAAATGCCTCTTAAAACCCTTCTGGAGGAGCGTTACAACAAATTCATGGCGATGGGAGCCTGTGATTAGCCTGGATTTCGATTTCATCAGCTCACTGCTTGAATCCTTTGACAAGCTCTATGCAGGGTTCAGCGGCGGGCTGGATTCAACCGTATTACTCTATGCTTTAGCAAAAATTCCTCAACTTAAAGCAAAGTTAACCGCTGTTCATGTTCATCATGGATTAAGTCCCAATGCCGATACGTGGAAGCTGCATTGCGAACAATTCTGCAGGCGGCATGATATTCCATTGATTGTTAATCATGTGCATTTGAATAACTCATCGAATATTGAGAAAACTGCTCGGGAAAAACGCTATGAACTGTTTTCCGCATTATCAGAGAGTAAAACTTGCCTTTTGCTCGGGCATCACCGCGATGATCAGGCAGAGACGCTTCTTTTGCAATTATTTCGTGGGGCAGGCATTGAGGGGTTGTCTGCCATGCCAGCCTGGCGTTCTTTGGGCAAGGGATTACTGTTCAGGCCTTTACTGGATTATACGCGAGCGCAGATTGAGCGTTATGCGATAAATCACAAGCTGAGCTGGGTGGATGATGAAAGCAATCAGGAAACGCATTTTTCAAGAAATTATCTGCGCCATAGTCTTTTGCCTTTAATCAGAGAACGATGGCCTGGGGTAGATGATAATTTAGTTCGCACGGCCAGACATTGTCAGCATGCTCAAGACTTGCTCGATCAATTAGCTTTGAGTGATTGCCCGAAGCTTAACAAGCCGTCTCAAGTGCTGGACTGTGCCGATCTTCTCTGTCTTAATAGCGAACGACTGAATAATATCATTCGCTATTGGCTTAGACAAAATCAGGTCCTTATGCCGGATGCTCTGACATTTAATCGAATTGGTTCTGAGCTATTATTTAGCCGAGACGATGCGACTCCGATAGTCAGCTGGGGAGAGGTTGCCCTGCGGCGCTACAGGAAGGCGCTCTATTTAATGATAAATAAACCGACGGAAAAATTATCAGGACTTCCCTGGGATAACTTTCCTGAACCGCTGGTTATTGATTCTATCTCAATTGCTGCTGAGCCTTTTAACAGCGGGGTTCGTGTATTGGAAGGCGATGTCATAGAAATCAGATTTCGCCAAGGCGGTGAACGAGTGAAAATTCATGGCCAATCCAAAACGCTTAAAAAATTATTTCAGGAATGGGGAATCCCCCAGTGGCAAAGGGATAGAATTCCTTTAATGTATATTAACCAGGAGTTAGCAATGGTTGTTGGATATGCCGTCTCAGATTCTTTTTTTCAGAAAGACTTACCATTTACGTTTAAAATTGAGAGCCTAGTTATTTAAATCTTCCAGCCTTAAGGCTGCAAACCTTAAGCTGGAATGACTAACTGGTCAAAACTTAGCACTCAGGAAGGCTTACAGCCAAACCGCCCATTGAGGTTTCCTTATAGATAGTTTGCATATCCATACCGGTTTGTTTCATGGTTTTGATAACCTTATCGAGTGAGATCTGATGCTGGCCATCACCAATTAAGGCCATGCGGGACGCATTAACTGCTTTTACAGCTCCCATTGCGTTGCGTTCAATACAAGGAATCTGGACCAGACCGAGAACGGGATCGCAGGTCATTCCCAGGTGGTGCTCCATCGCGATTTCAGCCGCATTTTCAATTTGTTCCAGGGTGCCACCTAATACTGCGGTAATACCTGCGGCCGCCATAGAAGACGCAACTCCCACTTCGCCCTGACATCCTACCTCGGCCCCAGAGATGGATGCTCCTTTTTTGTAAAGGATGCCGACCGCTGCTGCGGTCAGAAAATAAGTATAAATATCTTCCTTACTTAATTTTGTGTGTGCTTCCTGAAAATAACGCAATACCGCTGGTATAATCCCCGCTGCACCATTCGTAGGGGCGGTAACAATACGGCCGCCAGCGGCATTTTCTTCATTAACCGCCATCGCATAAAGATTAAGACGGTTCATAATGTCCGACTGCTCAAACACACTGGGAACGCCCTGGTGTTTAATTAACTTCTGGTAAAGCTCTGGTGCCCGACGCTTTAACTGTAACCCTCCCGGGAGAACCCCGGGATGGCGGCAGCCATTTTCTATACACTCATTCATAACCTTGGCAATTGCAAGGATACCTGCGTGAACCGCATGTTTGTCACGCCAGGTAAGCTCATTCACCATCATAAGTTCGGCAATCGACAAATGATTTTCCCGGCAAAGAGCTAACAACTCAAAAGCATTATCAAAGGGGTAGGGAACCGGGGTTACATCAGAGCTTGTATTATCAAACTCTTCTTCAGTGCTGATGAAGCCTCCACCGATTGAATAATAAACCTGACTGCAAAGCACAGCGCCCTCAGTTCCAAAGGCTGTAAAACGCATTCCATTACTGTGTCGGGGCAGTAATTCTTTCTGTAGAAAAAGGAAATCACTGGTATCGTTAAAATTAACTTCCTTGACTCCCGCCAGATTAAGCCGTTGAGAGCTAATAATCTCACGCATGCGCGGAACCATTGTTTCCGGCACGACACCATCAGGAGTTTTCCCTTCCAGTCCATTTAAAATGGCTTTATCCGTGCCATGACCTTTGCCTGTCAGGGCCAGAGAGCCATAGAGTTCAATAAGAACACGCTCAGTGTCACCAAACAACTTCTTTTCATCAAGTAGCTTGAGAAATTCATTAGCGGCGGACATTGGGCCGACAGTATGGGAACTGGACGGACCAATTCCAATGGAAAATAAGTCAAAGAGGCTGATACTCATTCTATTTACCTAAGATGGTGCAATTATGGCAAGTTTAGAAGGAAATTGTGCAGCAAACAATAGGTAAGCTACTCTAAGGTAAATATTTTTCATTGACTGGAAATTTCATGAAAACTTAGGCAGAATGAATGGGCATTTTAACCAGGTGTTGTTGATGTTTGTTTTGAGACATAAAACGAATGGTCAATAAGCTTTGAATTTGATTCTTGTCCAAGAATAAAAGGGGATTGTTTATGAAGATGAAACTGGTCGCTGCAGCTACCATGAGTTTGGCTATGTCCACCGCTATTGCTGCATCCGATGTGACTCTATCTACTGACATGGATAAATTATCCTACAGTATTGGTGCTGATTTGGGTAAAAATTTCAAAAAGCAAGGAATTGAAGTTAATCCCGCAGCAATGGCAAAAGGCTTACAGGATGGTATGGCAGGCAGCCAACTGATGCTGACAGACGATCAGATGAAAGAAGTGCTGAACAAATTTCAAAAAGATCTGATGTCCAAGCGAAATGCCGAATTCAGCAAAAAATCTGAAGAGAATAAATCCAAAGGTGAAGCTTTTTTAAGTCAGAATAAAACTAAAGAAGGCGTTGTCAGTTTACCCAGCGGACTTCAATACAAAGTGATTGAAACTGGAAGCGGTGCTAAACCGGCTAAAGATGATACCGTGACGGTTGAGTACACTGGTAAGACAATTGACGGTCAGGTATTTGACAGCACCGATAAGTCTGGCAAACCCGCTACCTTCAAAGTTTCTCAAGTAATTCCAGGATGGACTGAAGCGTTACAGTTAATGCCTGCTGGTTCTACCTGGGAAATCTACATTCCTTCGAGTCTGGCTTATGGTCCACGTAGTGTGGGTGGTCCTATTGGCCCAAATGAAACCTTGATTTTCAAAATTCATTTGATTTCCGTAAAAAAGGCCGCCGCTTAAGTTGTTTTAGGCAGAGTTGTCCAAGTACCGCGGCCTGTCCGCGGTATCACTTTTCTAAGAGTGTCACACCAGGATGAATAAACGCCTGTTCATTATTTTCCTGCTAGGGTTTTCTTCCGGTCTCCCTTTGGCATTAATCACCAGCACCTTGCAAGCCTGGTTTGCTGATACAGGAATGTCTGTGCTAGCCACTGGATTATTAAGTCTGGTTGGTTTGCCTTACGTTTACCGCATTATATGGGGGCCCTTGCTGGATCGCTATTCGCTGTGTTTCCTTGGAAAACGCCGCAGCTGGATTTTGTTAACACAAATATTGTTATTAGCCGCATTTAATTTAATGGCCTGGTGCCAACCCAGTCAATCGCCGCAGTTGATGGCTTTGCTTGCATTCCTCATAGCCATTTTCTCAGCGACGCAGGATATAGCGATTGATGCGCACCGAACTGAATATTTGCGAGAAAGTGAGCATGCACTCGGCGCATCACTGGCTGTTTTTGGATATCGTCTTGCTTTATTAATTGCCGGTGGATTGGCACTGGTTATGGCGAGTCACCTCGGTTGGAGCTTAACTTACCGAATTATGGGATTGCTCATGCTGGTTGGCATAGCTGCCACATTATGGAGTCCAGAACCATCGCAATCAATAAGTAGTCAACCGACTTTTGTTCAATCATTTCTCGAGCCTTTGAAAGAACTATGGCATCGCCGGGGCATTATTCCCTTAATTCTATTCATTTTATTTTATAAGCTGGGTGAAGCTTTCACCACCACAACAAGCGGCATTGTCATGCCATTCCTGATCCAGGGCTTGGGATTTTCGCTGGATACCATAGGCTATATTAATAAAATGCTGGGAATCAGTTCGATTTTACTGGGTGGATTAGCTGCAGGCTTTATTCTGTTGCGCTGGCCTTTATATCAGGCTTTATTAGCCTTTGGTATTATACAGGCACTGACGAATTTATTATTTCTTGCCCTGGCTGTAGTCGGAAAAAATCTGGCCTTATTTGCAACGGCTGTTGTACTGGACAATTTCGCCGCAGGCATGGGCTCTACAGCACTGGTCGCATTGTTTATGCGTCTGGTGAATCGCCAATATACGGCGACTCAGTTTTCACTTCTTGTTGCTCTATCCACATTGCCGAGAACCTTTTCAGGGCCCATAGCCGCTTTATTGCAAATGCAGGCAGGGTGGGTTGGGCTCTATAAATTTTCCTTTATTTTTGCCTTGGGTTTTATCCCGTTTTTACTGTTAATCAGAGATCAGACCCGATTGGAAAATGGGAAAACAGTCAGCGATTTAAGTATTGCTCATTAATGCGGTCTTTAACTATTACAAGGATGAATAATGAATAAGTTTAGTTTGGCTCTTCTCTTTTGTTCATTTCCGCTTTCCCTAAGCTTCGGTGCGGAGCCGAATGATAATTGCAGCAAAATTCCAGGGCATTGGCAGGGCATTTATACTCTCAAAAATGCAGCAGATTGCTCTACCTATAATGGCTGTACACACTTGGTGATGGCAGATGTATCCACTATAGGTTCTGGTAAATTCCGTATTAAACTCAATCCTGCAATAGGCCAGGGCGGGGTGTTTGAAATAACTTGTGAAAATGGGGTGATTGCCTCTCCAGTTAATCCCGGAAATACGGTCTCTTTAAATTGTGATGAATCAAACCATTGTTTTGTAGTGTATGATGACGAGCGTTTGAGTTCGGAGATGGCGAAGCCATAGTCAGCAAGAATGCCTCTTTCAATCTGTGGTTCCAGAAAGGGGCATCAATGGTTAAGAAACTGTCTTGAAGTCTTTATAAGAGGAAAATCTGATGTTTGGTACCGAGGGTGGGACTCGAACCCACACGGTGTCACCACCACCGGATTTTGAATCCGGCGCGTCTACCAATTCCGCCACCCCGGCACGCGAGACTGATTATAACAAAGAAATCTATGGAAACAATGCTTCTTGAAAAATATTTCAATAGAACCACACAACAAATTTGTCGTCTTTGCGAACGAAGTGAAGCAATCCAGATCGAAGCCTGAACAAAGACAGGATCTGGATTGCTTCGCTAATGCTCGCAAAGACGGATTCCTAGGTGAAAAGCCGCAGTACCTAGGTGGAGTTAGGCGGGCACAACCTGCATAGTATCGCTAGCGGCTGCCAGTCAGAGAAGACTTGGTATTTTCAGCCTCAATAACGCCATGTGTGCTGAGTTGCTGCTGGATACTTGGAAAGCTAGCACCATTATTCTTATGCTTATTCCGAAACACAGGGTAGTAGTCCGGTCTTTTATCCAATAAGCAGCTTGCATGATTGCGACGTAGTTCCAGCATTTGACCATGCTCCATTCGACTGGTCTCAGACCATTGTCGGGATAAAGCATTATGGAAGTTCTCTACTAAACAGGGACCGCAGCTGGTGTAATCTGCCACTGGTTGCTGAATCGCCTGTTCGGCATAGTCTAATTTTATTCCGGCAGTATTTAATCCCGCTTCAGTCAATTCTTTCAGGATTACTCTTTGTCTGTTTTCAGTTGGCTGCCTCCCGAGGCTGTCCAGATACAGGGCTGAATCCACTTTCCGACCCGTTAAGCTAAGAAGAAGTCCAACCCAGTGATTGCCCACTTGAATGGGAAGAACCAGAACAATTTTATGCGATGCATTTAAAGCAGCGTTTTCGGCCAGTATTAACCCAAGCTGATCCTTTATTCGATTTCCCTGCACATGGTCATTAATCTGACTGACTCCAATGACGGTGGCAAAGTTAAACGTCTCTAATCTGGCTCTCAAAATCGCGAGCATATCTTCGCTGTCATAAAGATAAGAGGCATTGACTGTAAAAAGAGAGCGACTTCCGGAGGTGGATCTTGCAAAGGAAGTGACTCGGCTACTGGGGTTAGTACTGACCGTCTGTGCCATGTTCGATGGGCTGACTGGAGTGAGATTGATTTGCTGTTGTTCGATTCTTCTGATCGATGTTTTAAGTCTTTCGACAAGGTGAGGATGACCTGAGTCGATATGAAATTTCTTTGCTCTGGTCAAAAATTCAAGTTTCAATGCCTTCAATGAGCTTGCCTCTCCAGGATTTTTTAGTCCACGCTCATTGAGTTGCTTGAAAACGTGCATAATCGATTTCTCGTCACGATAAATTTCACTTGCCTCCAGGTGAGTGATGAAATTATTAAGTTGGGGTATCGGTAGATGGTAGAAAACCCCATCAAAAAAACCTTTCTGAATGAGAAAATAGCGGTTGTGGTGTGTACAGGCTTTTAACAAATGAAAAAAGAAAACCGAATTACTGGTTTGAATCAACTTAATCAGGGCATCTTTACTAACTGTCCTGAAAAAGCTAAAAACTTCACGTTCAGTCTCAGTTAATGGCTTATCTTCCTCTGAGCGTTTAAGTAAGAATGCCAGCCGAGGTTTTTTTGAAGCCGATTTTGTCGCTTCTTTCTGTTTTTTGGAAGTCCGTTTGATTGGTCCTTGTACAGAATCATTGATACCGAGGATTGCTTTGAGTCTTTCAACATCATCATCCGCAATAGCCGAGAATATCCGATTGGATTGGCAGGCATTTTGCCAGGAGGCGGGTTTGTCGGTGCTTGTCCGGGTTGAGCTGGTTCCAGATTTAGATTGAGCGAGGCTATTTCGAGAAGGATGAGAGGCTGTTCGATTAATACCGCGAGGTTCATTTCCTGTTGTTATGCGAGCTGAAGCCTGAAGGGAAGCTGGTATAGGCCTGACGTTCCCAAGAGGCTGTGGGTTATTGATTGGCCCTGGTGTTGTGGTGTTTTTTTGTACAATAGCAGGTCCTTTATTCAATCCTGCTGACGGGAAGCGCATAGAGGGTATAGCGCTTGCTGCATGAACAGCTGATACAGGCCGTTGTTCAAGCCCCACTGCTTGTCGAATACTCTGCAACCAGTGAGGTGAATCTTTTAAATGCTGCATAATCTCATTCAACTGGATTTTTAAATCCTCTGGAAAGACGGAATAGGCAATCCGTATTTTGCTGAGCAATGCTGATAGATCATTGTCAAAGAAACGATGATTTCTGAGAAAGCTGATGGCTTGAAGAAGCGTTATTATTTTTTCGGGATTTGTACCCACCCTGCTAAGGTTGCTGTGCAATAATTTTTGAATTGGGGTTTTATTTTGTTCAATAAGCTCAGGGCTTTTGATTAAACTTTTTGCAATAGCAAGACATTGAATATCTGCCCCTGGAACCTGAGATGCTTTTTCAGCTGCTGAATTGAGGAACTTGTTAATTAAAGCATCCGACACCGGACGAGAGGTTTTGCCTGCCTGCTGCAGCAATTGTAGCGCAGAGAAATAGCGGAGTAGTATATCAGCAGGCAGTTTATCCAACTCTAGCTGGCTCAGAATCTTCTCAAATAGCTCAAGCGAAAGCATGCCTTCAATGGCACCCACTTTAGCCAGTCTGGCAAATTGGAGATAAAGACGAGAAATCTGATTGGCAAGTATTCCGGTATTTGAAGATGCAATTATCCTTTCAAGAATTTCATGAATAAAATCTGCTTTAATTGCGGTCATCCCTGCTACCGACTCCTTATTAAGGAGCTCAGCAAAGGACGTAAAAATATCCAGTAGAGCATCGTTAAATTGTAAGGAAATATTATTTACACAGCTGGTAATTGTAGAGTGAATAATTGTGGGATTTAATGGTCTTCTCTTATTGACAGATTTATAAAAGCAAAGAATGTTTCTATAGTCATTAGCCTCAAGGCGAAATGGTTTGAACCGGTTTAGAAAGGGTGTAATATTTTCAATATTGATTTCTCTATCCAGTGCGTCATGCTCAATCAGTATACTCAAACTGAAAAGCAGGGAGGCATGGTGTTGTTCCCATAGAGGACCTCGTGAAGGGCTTAATAAAATGGTTTCTAATAATTCAGTGGATAGTTTGCCTTTTATTCGACTGGTTTTGGCCAGATTCGACAATCCATGCAAACAAAGCGTTTTTGAAACGTTCCAGTTAAAAGTTAACAGATGGAGCAACTGATTCAACGAATGGGCAGACAAAACAGAGGCGGGGGAGCTTTCTTTTAAATAGACTCCCAAAAATTTAACGACATGCGCAAATTCGATTTCAAGCTCATTTACATTGGGAGAATATTGGTATGCAAGATCTATCCAGTCTTTCAAATCTTCAAATTGCTCTCGGATTATTTCAACAAATTCTTCAAGAAGGCTTGTCAGTGTCTGATTGAATGCGCCACTTTTATTTTTTTCTTTTCCTAAAGTATTAATTGAGATGACTAGACGGGAAATGTTTTGCAAAGCATCCTCTGGTTTTGAAGGAGGAATTATAGCTCGCCTCAGTACATTGGTTTCTGATTGCGATGAGGACTGGCTGGAATCAAATTTGCGTTTCATTTAAGTCACCTAAAAAAACTGAGGTATACGATGGGAGTATGTAATGACACAGGCTCCAAAAGACATTCACTTGACAAATTGGGCAATGACAATGCATTCTAGCAGTGGTTTAAAATGGGATCAATAAGATTTTCTGTTATACAAAATGATCATAGGGATTCAAGTTCTCATTGACAAAATTGGAAAAATAATCAGATAATTACATGCGAGCGAATTATTCAGGGAGAATAAAAAATGAAATTAAAGCTATTTCTATGGCTTTTAGCGCTCACTCTCAACGCTTACGCAAGCGTTTGTCCTGATCCTGATAATAGCTCTCTTCAATGGGGAGAACCTCCCTATCCCTGGCTTAAGAATCCCTTTTCAGCGAATCCTCCTTACGGAGAACCCGGCACTCAGTTTGTTAAGGCCAACATTCTGGTAGCCGGTTTTGGCAGGGGGGTGAGCTGCACTTATCGTAATTCAGCTGGAGATTATTCAATCTGGAGACAAACCATCGTTAAACTGCCTCCGCGCGTTGATCCAAACTGGATAGATATCTATACCGGCTATGTTTGTACCAGTGCGCGAGAGGCCTGCGAATTTTATGTGGTCGCTGAATAAGCAGTTTAATTCGGCGGTATCACAGTAGATGTTGCATTTTCGGCAACAACTTCTTCGGATTTATTTTCAGCGCTCCATTCATTATGAACGCTCCAAAAATCATCCTGGCTTTTAATAGACTTGAACTGAGTATAAAGGTTTTGAACCTGAGCACGTGGATAAGAACTTACGGCTTCAAATAGTTTGTCATCTAATATATTTAATTTAATGAGTAGATTCAAAATCTCGAGGCGATGGGGAGAAATTGAGGTAATTTCTCTTCCAAAAAGTGTCGGACTTGTTTTTTTAGCCGACTCAACAGAGGGCTTACACTGCGCCTGAAGCTGGCGATGATAGCATTCTAATTCGTAGGCTGAAAAAATGAATTTTTCAATATTGACGCTATCAGTGTCAGTTGCGGGCGATTTGATAAACTGTGTAATTATTTTTTGATAATCGGCAAGTGTTAATTTTTGGCTATCTTTGCAAATCTCTTTTAAGGATACGATAGCTGGATGAGTGGAATTCTGGCAGGATCTTTTGTTTAGAAGATTATTTAAATAGGCTGTCATAGTAATTGTAAAATAAATAAATTATTTGCATATTATGAGATAAGTTGGGTAAAAATTCAATAAATATGATAAAGCTCAGACCAAGGCAACCAATGGCATAGGGCCATTATACTCGCTCCAGCCGCCAAGAATCTCCGGCGGGCGGGTTGTGGAGTATATCGGGTGAACCACAATTTCCTGATTTGGAAATAGATCTCGAACCCAGGATGGGGTTTTCGCTCCCATCCAGGTTAAAAACAAGTGGCCTTTCGGATACTGGAACGGTGTCAGAGTATCAATAAAACGAAAATCAGTTCCGGTTTGTGTGTACAGATTTCCAAGTAACCAGAATGAATCGGAAAGAATATAATTGAAGGAGCTGTCTGATTGTTTCAGCACATGAACCAGCTCTGTGAAAGGGAAACGCAGGTTGCGCTGATTTCCAAAATGTGCCCGATAGACCAGTGCTGAAATAAAAAAGCCTTGCAGAAGAAGACAGCATACCATGTAGCGAGCAAAACGTTTCGGATTAAACTGATTTTCTTTAATTGGGCTAAAAAAAAGAACTGGTACTATAAAAAATATCGGGATAAGCCATCGTGTTTCAAAATTTTTGATCCCAAATGCCAGTACCAGGATGATCAGACACGCCAGCGCATAGATGAAATAAACATTAACAATGCGGCTTTCCAGCGTTTTAGGTCGGAAGGGAAACGATTGCGGAAAAAAGATCTGGCTAATTATGTAAACGGGCAGAATGAATAGTAAACTGCCTTTAAGAACTTCAAGCGCCCCGTGAATGACCGATTTGTCTTGCGAGACCAGCTTATAGCTGGCATGCAGGCCAATACTGGCAAAATGATAAAGCCATATCAGATAGGGACTTGCAATCAGTAACGCCAATGAAAAGGATAGAAATAAATAAGCGGGCTTTACTCGGGAACGAATTTCCTCAATGGATAAAATCGTAAGAAGCAGGGGTAAAAGAAAGAATAAATAATTGTATTTGGAAAGCAGGCCACAGCCCATGACTAAGCCCAGGATGCAATAGTCACCAAAGCTGGACAGGCTTTGCGGTTTAAAAACTATATACCAGCTGATGCAAGCCATTAACAAAGCCAGTACTGAGTGCGTATTGTCCTTCAGCAAATCCAGACTGATTGCGGGAATTAAAGCCCAGGAAACCGTAGCGCACCAGGCCAATAAAGAATTTTTACAATGTAACTGGCAAATGCGATGATAATAAAACAAACAGCCAAAAAGCAGTACTGATTTCAAGGCTATTAAACTGAAAAGATTTGCGCCAAACAAGTGAAACAGACTGTATTGCAGCCAATTATACAAGGGCGGTTGATTAAGATAACCCCAGGAAAAATGCTGCGCCAGGACAATTTGTTCCGCTTCATCAATTTCAAGTAAGCTGCCTCTTAAAAAAAGTCGTATAAAAATAATAATGAGGCAAAAGCCGAGCAGCCCTGCGGTCGATAAGAACTTGTTTTTTTTTGAGGCAGTTAGTTGATTCATATCCATAAAAATGCAGTAATGAGTGTTAGCAGGAGACCAGAATTTTACTGTGCCTTATGATAAGTTTTTGGTAACTCCCCAGGTTGTGGGTAAGTTTGATTTAATTTAATCAAATCGTCTCAACGTCATCCTGAACGCAGTGAAGGATCTCCTGAATCTGGCTCAGGATGGCGTACCTGGAGAGTTACAATTTTTGTATCCTAACACTATTTTGCTTAAAAGATAACGCTTGATTCAATGCACGAAGTACATACGGAGACAGGGATGACAATAGAAGAGTTAGAGAGAAAATTAAGTTCCATTGTGGATTATTATGATACCAATCGTATTGAGCTGAATGACTACCAGCAAAGAAAAATCAAGCTGACGCTGATGACCTGTTTTTCGCAATTGCTGGGACAATTCGCGGGGCAGCCGGACAAGCTTGAACAGACTTATGCGGAACTCGATAAGTTGATAGAAGCTAACAGAAGTCAGGGACGTATAGCCTGGCTTGAACAGCAAATCACAGATACAACCTATGAAAAGGGATTATGCCGTTATCTGCTCGCTCAAAGTCATCTTATCCTGCAAAAAAATCTTAATTATAAGCCTTCGCAATATGTGGAGGTATCCAGCCTTGATCAGCTCATCAGCAAGTTACACAAAGATAAGGAAACTTCTGATAATGTATTGCAGAGTGCTTTACTCAATAGCCTCATCTCAATGTTTGGTTCAATTCAGGATTATCATAGCAATGCCCGGGAATTGCCAGAAAACTGGTTCCAAACCACTATCGACAAGTTACCTCTGGTCACTACCGCACTTTGTGCAGGTTTATATATTGAGGAGTTTGCGCTATTATTCGCAACAGTTTATGTAATCTGGAAAGGCTCTGACTGGCTTCAGAAATCACAAATCGATATTGTTCAGGCAATTGGAAAACAGACCCATTATTTCATTGAGATATTTTCAAAGCTGGCTGTAACAGCAATGGCTCAGGGCACCAATCTGATTTATCTGATTTTTAAGGTGGGGCTGGTATTAAGCCTGGAGACTCAGAAAAGAATATTTAACAGCATCATGCCTTCTGCAGCGATAAGCGATTTAGATCTGTCAGCAGAGATTGGCTTATGGGGGCATTACTTTAGTGAGTTTGAGATTAAACTGATTGCGATTCCTCTTGAAGAATATATTTATCAGCAATCAAAACAAACTGCCGCCAGTCTTCGCTATGGGCATACAAAAAGCATGAAAATGAAGGAGCTTTTAAAAGTTTTCCAACAAGAAGACGCTTCAAATAATTCGCTCGAAATAAAGTTAAAAAATATCGAAGACCGGCTAAGAAAACTGTCTTACAACAAAGATATATGTGCCACAGGAACAGAAGCTGCCCGTGCGGTTACCAAGGCGCTCGCAACACTTAGAACTGTAAACAAGCCGCCCCAGGAGGAACCTGGACTGTTTGAAGGTAATGAGTGCGAGCCAAGCGCTTTAACCTGTGTTTAAAGGAAGTGAGAGTAATTATGAAAATAGCTGTATATGGAGCAGGTTATGTGGGTCTGGTTTCCTCTGCCTGTTTCGCTAGTCTGGGACATAATGTTTTATGCGTGGATGTAAATCATAACCGAATTAAATCCTTACAATCAGGGCATTGTCCTATTCATGAAAAAAATTTGCCTCAGTTGCTTTCTGAACAAAGCGGTGCAGGCAGGCTGCGATTTGATTCAGAGCTTGAAGAGGCAGTTTATTTCACGAATGTTCATTTTATTGCCGTAGGCACACCGGGATTAGAGGATGGTCGGGCTGATTTATCTCAGGTCAAAGAGGTTGTCCGAAAAATAGCTCAACTGGCTGAAAGAGATAGTTTTATTATTTGTAAATCCACTGTTCCCGTAGGAACCGGGGAGCTTCTGGAAAATCTTGTTAAGGAAGAATTAGCACTATTGAACAAGGATATTTCGGTGCATCTGGCATCTAATCCTGAGTTTTTGCGGGAAGGCTCTGCTGTGTTTGACTTTTTAAATGCCGACCGCATTATCGCAGGCGGAGAGTCGTCTTCCATCGCCTGCCTGCAGGAAGTCTATCAGCCATTGATCAACAAAGGGATACCGTTTCTGGCAATGAGCCGCTCTTCTGCCGAGTTGACCAAGTATTCTGCCAATGCCATGCTGGCTGCCCGAATAAGCTTTATCAACCAGATTAGCCAAATCGCAGAGGCTAGCGGGGCTGACATCGAGGAGGTACGCCGGGGCATGGCGCTGGATGAACGCATTGGTCCTCACTTTCTGAATGCCGGAATAGGCTATGGCGGTTCCTGTTTTCCAAAGGATGTCAGAGCTCTTGCCCAATGTGCTGTCGACCTGCAATTGAATCCCTCTTTGCTGCTTGCGATAGACGAAGTGAACAATCAACAGAAAAACTGGGTTTTTAAGAACTTGATGAGTCATTTTAACCAAAACTTAAGCGGTTTAAAGCTGGGGTTCTGGGGATTATCATTTAAACCGGATACAGATGATTTAAGAGAAGCCAGTAGTTTAATTGCTATTCAGTCAGTTCTTCGGGAGGATGCTTTAGTGGTGGCCTACGATCCTGTAGCTACAGATGCTGCCCAGTTGCTTTTTCAGGGCGAGCATAATATCGTATGGGCAAAATCTGCCGAAGAAGTACTTGCAGGTTTAGATGCTTTAATAATTGCCACTGAATGGTCTGAATTCCAGTCTTATTCTCTTTCTGCGATGAAACGATCTATTGGACGAGCGGCAGTTTTTGATGGACGTAATTGCTTCGACTTAAAAGCAGTCAAAGAAGCCAATTTGCAGATGTATTATTCTGTAGGACGTCCTGTTGTTATTGGATATAACGATTAGGTGATAAGCGATGCCAATAAAAAAGGCGGTGTTTCCTGTTGCAGGACTAGGCTCCCGTTTTTTACCTGCTACCAAGGCTACTCCAAAGGAGATGTTGCCGGTTGTAGATAAGCCGCTGATTCAATATGCGGTAGAAGAGGCTGCTCGAGCCGGGTTCAACCATATGATTTTCATCACCAGCTCTACTAAAAGAGCTATTGAGGATCATTTTGATAAACAATTCGAGCTCGAAAGCCGGCTTTTAGAGCAACGAAAAGAAAGCTTTCTGGAGCTGGTACGCAATGTTTCCCCTGAAGGGATTCAGTTTACCTATGTCCGGCAAAATCAACCGATGGGCCTTGGGCATGCGATTCTCTGTGCAGAGCATGTGATTGGTGAGGATCCCTTTTCAATATTATTGGCAGATGATTTGATTGACGATCTGCGTTTTCCCTGTTTATTGTCGATGGTCGATTTTTTTATGAAAGAGAGAAAATCGATTCTGGCTGTTCAATCCGTTCCCTGGCATGATGTACATCAATACGGTGTAGTTAGTCTTGTAAATCCGCAGGAGCGTTTTTCCGAAGTGACCGGGATGATTGAAAAACCGGCAGCCAAAACAGCCCCTTCAAATCTGGCAGCAGTAGGGCGTTATATTTTTACTCCGGCAATTTTTACCGCCTTACGGGAAACACCGCCAGACGAGCGCGGAGAAATTCAGCTTACTGATGGGATTAAGCGATTGCTTGACTGCGAAAAAGTACTGGCTTATCAATTTGACGGTAAACGCTATGATTGTGGATCCAAATTGGGATATATGCAGGCAAGTGTTGAGTTTGGATTGCGCCATCCGGAAATTGGAGAAAGCTTTCACCAGTTTCTGGAGGAAATTACTGCTGTCTAGTTAATTCGGCATTATTGTCCTAAGAGCTGAACAGGCTTACTGAAAACTAGCCTTGAATTATGTACTCGTTCTCTGGCAAGATGTAGGGCTTGATTCAGGATAAAAATAAAAGCAGTTTGAAAATACTCGTAAACTGATAATGAGTGAATCCAGTGAGGATCTATGAAAATTTTGGTTGCAGTGAAGCGTGTGATTGACCCCTATGTAAAAATCCGTGTTAGAGCCGATAATCAGGGGGTAGAAACACAAAATATCAAGATGTCCATGAACCCTTTTGACGAAATTGCTGTAGAAGAAGCGCTTCGTCTGAAAGAGAAAAACTTAGGCTCTGAAGTGGTCATTATCTCAATTGGCAGCGACGCCTCTCAGGAAACCTTAAGGCATGGTCTGGCTCTGGGAGCTGATCGGGCTATTCTGGTCAAAACCGATCAGACTTTTTGCAGCCTGAATATCGCAAAAATTTTGTCGTCGATAGTTCATCAGGAAAAGCCAGGTCTGATATTAATGGGTAAGCAATCTATTGACGGGGATAATAACCAGACGCCGCAAATGCTTGCCGCCTTGTTAAACTGGTCTCAGGCTACATTTGCCTCTTCTTTGAATATTGAAAATAATACCATCACTGTGACCCGGGAAATTGATGGTGGTCTGGAAACCTTGCAAATGCAATTGCCCGCTGTAGTTAGTACAGATTTACGTCTTAATGAACCTCGTTATGCCAGCCTTCCTAATATCATGAAATCCAAGAAGAAACCGCTTGATATCATCGATCTGAGCAGTCTGAATCTTGAACTTAAAGAGCATGTTAAAGTGGTGTCGGTTACTGCTCCCTCTGCGAGAAGCGCTGGTGTCAAACTCGACTCGGTCAGTAGTTTGATAGATAAATTAAAACATGAAGCCAAAGTGCTTTAATTCAGGGAGAGATTATGAGCGTTCTAGTCATTGCGGAACATGACAATAAACAATTGCACCCTGCGTCCCTGAATACTTTGGCAGCCGCACTTCAGCTCGATGATAAGCCGGTGTTTCTGGTGATGGGCCATAATTGTCAAGCTGTTGCCGAGCAGGCAGCTGCTGTGGCGGGTGTTCATTCCGTTCTTTTAGTGGATAATCCATGCTATGCCCATCAGCTGGCAGAAAATACAAGTCAGCTAGTGGCAAGCCTTGCTGAATCATTCACAGCCATTCTTGCTGCGTCTACAACCTTTGGAAAAAATATACTGCCACGGGTTGCGGCCTTGCTTGATGTGGCTCAGGTTTCGGATGTCAGCCGTATTATTTCTTCAGACGAGTTCCAGCACCCGATTTACGCAGGAAACGCGATAGAAACGGTGAAAGTTCTTGATGCGAGGAAAGTATTAACTATTCGTACCACAGCGTTTGACAGTATTCAGGAGAAGCAAACAGCCTGCTGTATTGAACGCATCAGCACAGTGATTGCAGAAGAGAACTGCCATTTTGTAAGCCATCAGCTAAGTAAGTCAGAACGGCCTGAATTGGGAAGTGCAAAAATCATCGTATCGGGCGGGCGCGGTTTGCAGAATGCTGAAAAATTTAAATTGATTGAGGAGCTGGCCGATGTTCTGGGGGCTGCAGTGGGCGCGTCGAGAGCAGCTGTTGATGCCGGATTTGTTCCTAACGACTATCAGGTGGGGCAAACTGGCAAAGTAGTCGCCCCGGATTTATATTTTGCGATTGGCATTTCAGGAGCAGTTCAGCATTTGGCTGGAATGAAAGACTCTAAAGTAATTGTCGCAATCAATAAAGATGAGGATGCTCCTATTTTTCAAATAGCCACTTATGGATTGGTCGGTGATTTATTCGAGCTGGTGCCTCAGCTTATCGAGCAGTTAAAACAATAATCGGGGGGTGAATATGTTTGTCGGTGTTCCAAAAGAAATCAAACCGCAGGAGAATCGCGTGGGATTGGTTCCTGCCAGCGTTCGAGAAATTACGCGAGTAGGAAGCACCGTTTTTGTAGAAAAAGGAGCTGGCCTTGGTATTGGAATTACTGATGATCAGTATCGTGCCGCTGGAGCTGAGATCCTGGCAACTGCTGATGAAGTATTTGAGCGGGCTGAGTTAATCGTTAAAGTAAAAGAGCCTCAACCAGTGGAGTGCCATCGTCTTCGAGAAGGACAAACCCTTTTTACCTATCTTCATCTGGCCCCGGATCCACAGCAGACTCGCCTGCTGAAAGAATCAGGCGCGACTGCAATTGCCTATGAAACGGTGACGCAAAATGACGGTGGCTTGCCTTTGTTGACTCCTATGTCTCAGGTCGCAGGGCGCATGTCTATTCAGGCTGGCGCTCATTGTCTGGAGATGGCGCAGGGAGGAAGCGGGGTTCTTTTAGGCGGCGTTCCAGGTGTCGCTCCTGCAAATGTTCTGGTAATAGGCGGCGGAGTGGTAGGAACCAATGCAGTCCGAATGGCAATGGGAATGGAGGCCAGAGTAACGGTTCTTGATAAATCATTAACTCGTTTGCGTGAACTTGATTTTCAGTTTGGCGCCAAATTGAATACCATTTATGCCACTGCTGAAGCTTTGGAGCAGTATGTTACGAACGCTGATCTGGTTATCGGAGCGGTTCTGGTTCCAGGTGCTGCTGCCCCCAAATTAGTGACGCGCTCGATGTTAAAAGCGATGCGACCCGGTTCTGTGGTCGTTGACGTAGCCATCGATCAGGGCGGTTGTTTTGAAACCAGTCGACCGACTACGCATCATGAGCCAACTTATGTGATTGAAAATGTCGTGCATTATTGTGTGGCTAACATGCCTGGTGCTGTTCCGCGAACATCTACCTTTGCACTAAATAATGCAACGCTCCCCTTTGTAATCAGTCTGGTAACCAAAGGTGTCAAGCTGGCGCTGTTAAGCGATGGTCATTTATTGAATGGATTAAATGTTCATAAAGGAATGATCACACATGAAGCAGTAGCCCGCGATTTGGGATATGAGTATGTTACAGCAACTGATGCCCTGGCGAGTTAAATAATTTTTGAACTGCCCTTAAGGCTGCATAATGCAGCCTTAATAGTGAATGTATGGATGTCAGTTAATGACCTCCATGTCCTCCGAAGCCTCCCATTCCACCCGTACCGCCACCGCCATAATCTTCATCCACCGGATGCGGGTACTTATCCGAAGTGCTGTTGTTGCAAGCACTTAAAAGAGAGACACTACCGATAAGAGCTGATAGCATTACGACAAAACAAACCATCCTGCTGCGTTTCATAGTAAATCCTCTAAATTAACTGCCTGTTAATATCTCATTCAAGATTTGTTCCAGTTTATTTTGTGGATCAGTTAGTTTTTCGATTGTACGCCAGGCGATGTGACCATCTGGCCGCACCAAAACAGCACCTGATTGAGTCAGTTCATAGACTTTAAGCCAGTCTCCCTGGGGATCTTGAAGCTCTCCTTTCTCGCCAATGCGATAACTCTTTATTGGATATTTATTGTTAATGGCACTAACAGCCTTGTACCATTCTTGGTTTGAGTCGGCGCTAAGTAATACAAAATGATGATCGAATAAGTCAAGAGTAGAAATGGTAACCCCATTTTTTTCAAGAGGATAATGAGGTGCTCTGCTTCCTGGGTAGGTGGAGGGCTGATAATCGGAGGTATTGGGTGATGGAGGGGGGCTGTTTTCCGCAATCATCGCACCGCTTTCATAGCGAAACCCGATATCCAGTCCTACCTGATTCAAGTGCTCATTTTGTTCTTCCAGGGCCGCTGACATGGTTTCATAGTCTTCATTATAGATGGCTTCAAAAATGCGGGTGAAGCGCATTGCGTTTTTTGTGCTCCAGGCAATATTATTCTGAGCAATTGGAGCGCGCTCCTCATAATATGTGTCAAGCAGGGAAGTAGTACCATAACCTTTAATAACAGCAGCAAGCTTCCAGGCGAGATTATGTGCATCCTGCACACCAGTATTCATCCCCAGTCCTCCCGTAGGCGGCAAACGGTGGGCGGCATCGCCGGCCAGGATGATTCTCCCTTTACGGTAATTTTCAGCAATCAAGGCAGCCATAGTCCAGAACGCTTTATTAATCAGCTTGATCTGGATAGATTTATCATCCACGAGGTTTTCAATCAGTTCAATGCAGAATTGATCGGTAAAACTTTCCCTGGTCAATTCAGGAATGTGATCATAGCGCACACCAACCAGCCACCGTTTCGAGCCATCCTTGGAGAGCAGGGAGGTGCCCATAATATCTTTTCGGGTAAACATGAATCCGACACTGGGCCTGTCGTTTAAGTATTTTGATAGATCCATTTCGCAATAAATGTTGCAAAATTCTCCCAGATTATCCTTACCCTGCATATCGATGCCCAATAGCGGCCGGGTGCTGGAATTGGCACCATCGGCGGCAACCATATATTCTGATTCAATGAGATATTGTTTTTGAGAGACCGTATCAAGAACAGTTGTTTTTACACCGGATTCATCCTGCTCAAAACCAATCATTTTTGTATTGAAGCAGCACTGAATCTGCGGGTAGCTTTGCGCGGCGGCGAGCAGGGCCTCTTCAACCCTGTCCTGTGATATAACAGCGACTTCTGTGGGACTGTAGGAGGAAGGTCTTGGTTTTGCATTGACCCGGGTTAATTCTTTGCCCTGCAATGACTCAAGCCAGATAAATCGATGGGCTTCGGCAGGAAGCTGGTGTTGACGCAGTTGTGACTCCAGACCCCACAATCGAAAAATTTCCATTGTTCGGGTATTAACCCCTCTTGCCTTGGGATGATTGGTGGTGCCTGGATGCTTTTCAATAACAACTGATTTGATGCCTTGCCTGGCAAGGCCGATGGCGGTACTTAAGCCAACTGGACCTGCACCTGTAATAAGTACCTGAGTTTTTTGTTCCATATTTTTCCTAGAGCAATTAAATCATAAAGGAAATCCCTGCTCCGAAGTAATTTTCAAAAGAGCCGGGATAGCCGCTTATTCGCTGGCCAGCGTTGATATCGATAATAATGGATGGGGTTACCAGAAACAGAATACCCGCATCGGCATTGAATCCACTATGTTCACCAGGACCTGTTTTGGTTTCACCATAGACTTCACCATAGGCGCTCAGGCGATCACTTAATGAATAACTGAGCACAAAATCCGGAATAAAGTTGTTATAGCGTTCACCGCCATTAAAGCGCGATTCTGTTAAGCTGCTGACGCCAAGCATTGTAGTAACACTCCACTTGGGATTAATAGTATAAGTCAGAATGGCGTTGGCGCCTCCGCCTGCCGACTTGCTTCCATAAGCCGCGCTGCCATCGGGGAAAAATAGTTCAGCTTCCACCGCAATGACCCATTTATTATTGTTAATCAACATATGTTTTAGCCCGGCCATGGTTTCGCTATTGCCATAGCGGGGCGAAAAGGATTGCTGATTATAGGTTGGCCAAAGTACATAGAGTTCATTGTTTCCCGGTAAACCGAAACGTGTCTCCATGTTAGGGTAAGTCTGTAGTGTGCCATCACTATCTGTAAGACGCTGATATTGATAACCGGATTCAATAATGACTGACTTCCAGGGAACAGTGCAGGAGCTGTCTGCATAATTAGGTCGGTCAATGAGATTCAGGAAAGCGGTTGGGCCAGAGCAAGAGCTAACCGGTTCATCGGCGAAGGCGGAATTGGAAGCAATTAGAAAAGCGAGAATAGAGCGAGTGAGCCAGCTGTTAATAGGGTGAACACATCCATAAGCCATTTTGCGATCCTGCATGATAACCAGAGAGTTTTTGCTTAGTTTGTCATTTTGCCTGTATAGGATTAAAGTTGCAATGCAGTGTTGCTCAGTAATCGGTCTGAATTTAAAAAAACAGAGAGTTGAGCGCGCCTTACAGAGAAGCCGCGCTACTCAGGATTGGTTAGGCTGTGGCAACGGCAGTCATCGGTGGTAGAGATAAACTGGTTTTTAATTCGGTTAAATTATTTATAAAGTCGCTTTCATTTTCCCAGTGCAAACCCTGTTTACTCATAGTTTTCAATAGAAGAGTACGGAAGGAATGCGGGTAAGTATTGCCATTTTTGTTATTATTTTCCAGAAAGTTCAATAGGAACCCTGCAGTGTCTTCCTCTTTTTGGGTAAATAATTTATCAAAAAAATCAAGCGCTCGCTTTTGCCCTTCGGGTCCGTGGCGGTGAAAAATAGAGATTTTTGACCAGAAGCGATTAGTATAGTTTAAATACTCATCTAATGCTTCTTTTGCAAGTAATTTGAGATTATCACTGCTGTGAGGATTAACTTTTACTTCAGCGTGTACATCTCTTGGGGTACCCAATCTAAAATCAGGCGCATTGCGAATTACATAATGCGTGCTGATATGGCTCACTTTATCGAGCAGATTAACCTTGGAGGAAGGGTTTGTAGCGGCGAAAATGTTTTCGTAGGTATCATCATAAAATTCAAGATGAGTGTTTGAGTAATTAAGCCCATGAAAAACTTTCAAGTAAGACAGAATATTCAGTATTTGAGTATTTTTTCCCTCAGGCATCACAGCGCCCAAGTGGGTATCGAAGTTTATAGGTTGAAGACTCGAAATCACAATTGGATGCGTTAACCCATCCGCCATGTATACTGAAAGCTTCGTGTGTTCAAAATCAAAGCTCTCGGCCAGTGTTAAGGGCTTTTCGAGTGCATATTCTATGTAGCGTTTTACATACTCTGGATCATCATGATAAGTAGCGATTGCAGATAGTCTCTTATCAGTAAACTTGAAATAATCGAGTATGCCTGTCTTGATATTGGCCGCTGGTTTGAGTTGAGCCCGAGCCTTAGGGTGAAAAGTATGATGCCTGGTAATGGTTTGGTCAAAATCGAAAACAGCAATTTCATCAATATCAGTTGAATCGAAATTCCATGCGGGCATAAGCTTACCTTAATTGTCAAATGCGAAAATTATACGGGATATTAATTAAGGAAGGCTTAAGAAGGACAAAATATTGCCAGTAATTTGTAACTTGCTTGCTAAAAAAAGCCCTGGGTGGGATAGTAACTTTATCGAATATCTCATCAAGGACAACGAGTTCATGAGCTATGTACGAACTTTTATCTTATTATTGTTTACTCTCTCGCCCCCTCTTTTCGCGCTCTCTGCAATGGAAGTACGAATAGATAGCATAGTCCAGACTGCCATGCAGCAAAACCATATTCCAGGCCTTGCTCTCGCGATAGTGGAAAATGGTCAACCTTTATTGATCAAAGGATACGGTAATGCGCAGTTGAACCCTTCAAGGCCTGTTTCCACTAAGAGTTTATTTGCGATAGGTTCCATTTCCAAGGTATACACTGCCTTTGCGATAATGAAATTAGTTCAGGAAGGCAAAGTAGGGCTTGATGATTCCATTTTAAAATACCTCCCCAAAGCTCCCGCTGCCTGGCGTGCGGTGACTATCCGCGAGCTTCTGTCGCATACCAGCGGTATTCCTCAGCACCAGGGACCGCATTTACCCTGGCAACGGGTCTGGCAGCAGCTGGCCAGGCGGCCAATGCAGTTTGCACCGGGTACAAATACTCGCTATAACAATTTTGGTTTTATTGTTTTAGGAAGGGTGATAGAACGTGTCAGCGGACAAAGCCTTGCCAGCTATCTTCAAACTATAATATTTAATCCCCTGGATTTAAATCAAACCGGCTTTCCTGCAACACTAAATCCCCCTGGATTGGCTAATGGGTATCATTTTGTTAATGGGCAGTATGTTCCTGCACCGAATCGTAAACCCTGGCAGCAGATGTGGGGATCGGGGGGAATAGTCTCGAGCATTGAAGACATGGCAAAATGGGATATGGCAATGAGTGCAGGCAAAATTCTAAGCCCTCAAACCTACCAGCAAATGTGGCGGCCAGTCACTCTGAAAAATGGACAGCCCAGCGGTCGAAATGGATTGTTCTGGTCTTTGGGATGGCAAGTCTCCTATCGAAATAATAAACTGGTTGCTCAAAAAGATGGGGCTATCCGCGGATATAGCAGCTTTATGATTCGCCATATTGATGACAAGATATCAATTATATTATTGACCAATACGAATAAAGTCCGCCTGCCCAAACTGGCAAAACAAATTTTTCAGGCCGTTAAGGGAAGTGAAACAGCTCAATAGACTCAAATTGGTTATTGAATGTTCACAACCGCTTGAACAAGTTCTTCCGCCAAGGTATAAAGAGCCTCGCGGTTATAACAAGGTGTACTCTATGAAAAAAATTATTCTTATGAGCTTATTGGTTTTCCTGTCTTTCGGACTGGTTGTCAGCGAAGCCTCAGCAAAGCGATTCGGTGGTGGAAAAGGATTTGGTTCCTATCGAAGTAAAACGCTTTTCTCGAGAAATGTATCTGCCAAAAAACCACCAGTAACGAATAAGACCAGCCGCTTTCGCAGCGGTCTAAGTGGTTTTTTATTAGGAGGCTTACTGGCCAGTCTTTTTTTTCACAACGGTCTTGGAACAGCCCTATTCGGCTGGATGCTGATTGGCCTTATTGTGGCTGTTGTGCTGGGGCTATTGGCGAGACGCCGCCAACAGGATCTCGGAAACAGGCGTTAATGACAAATCCCCTGGGTTTCAAGTTAAAATCCAGGGGGTTGAAGGTGTTTTCTGATTTTGTCCTGATTATCAGAGAAAGTTTTTCATTACATTGAATTGATAAGAATCCGGTTTAACACGCAGATTATAGCCCCCCCAACCATGGCCGGTAGACCAGACGGTCCAACCTGCAAAGCCATAGTCTTTACCCTTGGCGCTATTTTCCTGCAGATATTGCATGAATTGTTGCAGGGGAGCACTACAACTGCCGGCGTTGGTTCCAGTGCCAAATTCTGTAACAATCGCCTTTAGTTTATTCTCCTGTAAGTAATCAACAAACTCATCAAGATTAAAGGCATTTGGGCCCTTGGTTGTTAAATCCTGCAGACAGTCATTATGTGTACCGCTATAATCACTATCCAGATATTGATGGACATTAATCAGTATCTTTGAAAGATCGGTAATGCCGGCTTCAGCAAAATTTTCACGGGTAAACAATGTGGCATTGGAGTAGGTTTGCCCATCACTTCCAGTCCACTGATAAGTCGTCCACGAGTGCAGCCCGGTCCAGCTGTTGCCTTCAACCAGAATATAACCCTGGAACCCTTTATTACGCAGGTATTTGATTAAATCAGCCTGAATAGTAAATACCTTATCATCCGGAATGCCCACTGGCTCATTCACTAAATCCAGCATTATGTAATTTTTGTCAATCTGACTGTCTTGCTGAATCAGATCAACTAATTGTCCCCACACGGATTCATATGCTTTGGGATCAAGAACTAAGGTTCCATCCGGACAAGGACCATCGGCACCGCAACCAGAATATTGCTCACCAAATTTTGAGTAACGCATATAGGCGTGCAAGTCTATGATGGTATTTACTTTTGCATGGCTTAAGCTTTGTAGCAAAGGGCGAAGATAATTATCATAATAGGATTTGTTTATACCGCCTTTGCCGGCCCCATCCAATTGCACATAGCCCCAACTGATTGGTACTCTTACCGTATTTACTCCTGCTTTAATAAAGGTTTCAGTATCTTTCAAATCCGAATTTGTTGTGGTGGAATCTTTTTCTGAAAGATTAGGAACGACCACCGGATCAATAGTTTTTCCAAATTCAAGACCCGATAAATTAATCCCCGCAAACTGCCAGTAGCTATTTTCTTTTGGGTTGGGTAGATTCATATTCGAGTCGATAGGGGTGTAATCGATAGCTCCTGTAACCACTCCGCGGCTATCAATCTGGCGGTCTTTATAGGTAATATGAACACCTTCAGGCGGAGTATAGGCACTGATGGCATTGTTACCTGAGTTATTGATATTAAATCCTATATAGCCGAGATAAGTATTATCGCTTGAGCAACCCCCAAAGCGGAGTGTAGCTCCCGCATAGTATTGATTGCCGGATGCCGCATTGGCATCCCCGGATTGTCCTGGAGCGAGGGGGAGGGTGACGGTTCCGCCTTCATTCTGAATACAAATATAGGGTTTGACTGATCCACCAGGCCCGACACCGGCGATGCTGTTAGTCATCGAAGCGGCATAACTAATGCCTGGCAGTAACAAAACAACAGGTATTATCTTAAGCATGATAACCTCGGAAGTGTGTTTCAGTTGATACTAATGTATAATAAATAAACATGCGTGGCTTCCTGTCTTTTTTGACAGGTATAGGGATGAAAATGCATCGGACTTGTCAGATATTTGCGAGCGCTCACTCACTGGACGATCTGAATTCATTGCTTTTTGATTATTTTAACACGCAGAATATTCACAGTTTTGCTATCACCTACTATCATCGCCATACCAAAACAGGAAGCCGCCTAATCTATGACTGGGTGAGCCCTGCATTAAAAATCTGGCATCAATATTATCTGGAACAAGGCTATGCGGATATTGACAGAACCCTTGAATATTCGGAAAAATCTCTGCTGCCGGTGTTCTGGAATGTCAGTGAGCAATTAGCCAGCGCCAAAAACAAGCGTGAACAACGGATACGTCAGGAGTCGCTTGATTATGGCCTTGATGTAGGATTAAGTATCCCGGTCTATGGCCCTCAGGGTGATTTTGTTGTTCTGGTTTTGCATCAGAAACAAAAAGAAAATGGACTTGCGAACTGGCAGGAAAAGCAATACGAATGGATGATCATTGCTGCGGTTTATTTTCAGCAGCTCAGGCATTTTATGGCGCATGAAGCCGTGAAAGATGTGCCACTCACCCAACGTGAAATGCAGTGTCTTGAATTAACATCACAGGGATTGAGACTGGAAGCAATTGCTAAAATCCTCGAGGTTTCAAGAAGGACAGTTAATTTTCATCTGCAGAATGCCAATAAGAAATTGGGTGTAAATAACAAATATATGGCAATAATACGCTGGCAGGAACAACAACAATAGACAAAAACCTTGCTGTATCAGGGCGACTTGGGTACAGTGCTGACTATCCAGTGATAAGAGTCGGTGTTATGAAATCCTCGTTTGTCCATTTACGCGTTCATTCTGAATTTTCGATGATTGATGGTTTGGTCAGAATCAAGCCTTTGATTAAATCGGTGAGTGAACGGGGCATGAACGCGGTGGCTGTTACTGATCATTGCAATTTGTTTGCTGCCGTAAAATTGTTCAAAACAGCAGTGGATGCCGGTGTTAAGCCCATTCTCGGAAGCGATCTGACTTGTCATTATGCTGATAAACCGGAAGCCACTTCCTCCCTGGTATTACTCTGTCAGAATGACCTTGGTTATCGTAATTTAACCTGTCTCGTATCCAGAGCCTATCAATTCGGCCAGCATCAGGGGCAGCCCCGTGTCCATTATGAATGGCTGGCAGAGCACGCCGAAGGGCTCATCGCACTTTCTGGCGGTCGATCCGGCATAATAGGCAAGGCACTGATAAGCGGTGATATGGATCAGGCTTATACTCTGGCTCATCACTTCAACCAACTGTTTCCCGGGCGTTTTTATCTGGAAATTCAGCGTACGGGTAGAAAGGATGAAAGCTTTTATAATGAAGCTATCGTTGAGATGTCGCAAAGCCTCGGAATTCCTCTCGTAGCGACCAATGATGTTCGTTTCATTTCCCAGAATGACTACCATGCGCATGAGGCCCGGGTGTGTATCCATCAAGGTTACACTTTGGCCGATCCCAGACGAAGCCAGGAATACAACGATAAGCAATATCTGCGCTCTGCAGATGAAATGGTCCAGTTATTTGCTGATTTGCCCCAGGCTCTGGCGAATAGTGTTGAAATAGCAAAACGCTGTACGGTTAAGCTTGAACTTGGTCAAAATTATCTGCCCAATTTTCCAATACCTGATGGTTCCAGTGAAGCGGACTATTTATCGAGATTATCGCGAGAGGGTCTGGAAGAGCGATTGCAACAGATTTTTCGCAATGAAACACCTGAAGTGTTGCTGGCCAAGCGAGAGGTCTATGATCAGCGTTTGCAGGTGGAGCTTGACGTTATTAATCGAATGGGATTTCCTGGCTATTTTCTGATCGTCGCTGATTTTATTCAGTGGGCTAAACAAAATGGTGTACCGGTTGGCCCTGGACGGGGTTCTGGAGCCGGTTCACTGGTCGCTTACGCACTTAAAATTACTGATCTCGATCCCTTATTGTATGAATTACTGTTTGAGCGTTTCCTAAACCCCGAGCGGGTCTCCATGCCTGACTTTGATATTGACTTTTGCATGGAGGGCAGGGACCGGGTTATCGAGTATGTCGCCGAAAAATACGGTCGACAAAGTGTCTCGCAAATTATTACCTTTGGTACGATGGCTGCCAAGGCAGTCGTGCGGGATGTCGGGCGTGTGTTAGGTCATCCCTATGGTTTTGTTGATAAAATTGCCAAGTTAATTCCCTTTGAAATTGGTATAACGCTTTCCAAGGCGCTTCAGGATGAAGAAGAGTTAAAGCGTCGTTATGATGAAGAAGAAGAGGTCAAAGAGCTTATCGATCTGGCAATGAAGCTTGAGGGTATTACCCGAAATGCTGGTAAGCATGCGGGAGGCGTGGTGATAGCCCCCTCCACCTTAACTGATTTTACCGCGATTTACTGTGAAGAGGGCTCTTCTCAGATTGTAAGTCAATTTGACAAGGATGATGTGGAAGCGGCAGGGTTGGTAAAGTTTGACTTTCTTGGGCTGAGGACACTGACAATTATCGATTGGGCGCTACAGACGGTAAATCACTTAAGAGCGGTTCAAAATGAGCCACCTATCGATATAGGCTTAATTCCTACTGATGATCAGGCGTCTTTTGATTTGTTAAAAGCCTGCCAGACAACGGCTGTTTTTCAGCTTGAATCTCGTGGAATGAAGGAGCTTATACATCGCCTACAGCCGGACTGCTTTGAAGATATTATCGCTCTGGTCGCACTGTTTCGACCTGGTCCCTTGCAATCGGGTATGGTGGATGATTTTATCGACCGAAAACATGGGCGTGCCAAAGTAGAGTATCCACATCCTGATCTGGAACCCATCCTGAAACCGACTTACGGGGTTATTCTTTATCAGGAACAGGTGATGCAGATTGCCCAGGTTCTGGCAAATTATACACTTGGCGCTGCAGACATGCTGCGGCGTGCCATGGGAAAAAAGAAACCTGAGGAAATGGCCAAACAGCGGGCAATTTTTACCGAAGGGGCGGTTGGTCGAGGAGTTGAGGAAGCGACTGCCACCTATATTTTCGACCTGATGGAAAAGTTTGCTGGCTATGGATTCAATAAGTCGCACTCGGCAGCCTATGCGCTGGTGGCGTATCAGACCGCCTGGTTGAAAGCTCATTTTCCTGCTGCATTTATGGCGGCAGTAATGTCTTCTGATATGGATAATACGGATAAGGTAGTGACGTTCATCAATGAATGTTACCAGATGAAGCTTACTATATTGCCTCCTTCCGTTAACACCTCGCAATTTAAATTTACCGTGGCCAATAACAACACCATTTTATATGGTCTGGGAGCTATTAAAGGTGTTGGTGAATCTGCTATCAGTTGTATTGTTCAGGAACGTCAGCAATCTGGAGCATTTTCGGGCCTATTTGATTTTTGCCACCGGCTTGATCTGAGAAAAGTGAATCGCCGGGTCCTTGAAGCCCTTATTAAATGCGGAGCAATGGATGAATGGGGGCAGGAGCGTTCCGTACTATTCGCTTCGCTTGAAAGGGCACTAAAACTTGCGGATGCCGCACAGCAGAATCAAAATAGCGGTCAAACCGATCTTTTTTCTTTAATAGATGATTCCACCTCGCGAGAGGATTACCAGGAAGCTCGACCGTGGAGTCAGATGCAGCGCCTGGATGGGGAAAAAGAAACCCTTGGGTTATATTTCAGCGGTCACCCAGCGGCGCAATACATTGAAGAATTGCAAAGCAAAGTGACCCCAATTCTTAAATTAAACCCGGGTAATGCAAAAAAAGCCTGGATCTGTGTGCTACTCACCGGATTACGCCGTGTGCTGACCAAACGCGGAAAAAAGCTGATTATTTTGTCTGTGGAAGATGTGTCTGGCAAGATGGATGTGGTTGTTTTTTCTGAGGTTTTTGATTCCGTTGCCACTGATATTCAAACAGGTATGATGCTGGCAATTGAAGGAGAAATCAGCAAAGATGATTTTAGCGGCGGGATAAAAATGTCAGCCAGCCAGATTTTGACTATTGCTGAGGCGCGAAATCATTTTGCAAAATCGCTTAAAGTGAATCTGAATTATCAGCATGCGGAACATATTATGGCGCTTAAAGCGATATTAAAAAATCATAAAGGGCATTGCGTAGTTCAGGTCTTATATGAAGCGGAGAAAGCGAGCGTTTTATTAAGTCTTGGGAAAGAATGGTGTGTATCACCGAGTGACGACTTATTGAATTCCTTACGTGAGATCCTCGGAAATGACCGTATCAGAATGTGCTATTAAGGATTTGTAAAAAATCATTTTCGGCCATTTAGAACCAGACTCAGTAAATACTTTGGGCTTTATAGCATGCAATTTGCTGCTGCGTATTGAGAAACGGGCCTCGCATAGGCTAACATTGAGGTAATTTTTGTAATGGATTGTAAATATGACCATTTTATATCGAATCGCTGTTTTACTGTCGATTATTTTTTCGATGACAAGTCATGCTGCAGATTCCAGGAAGCAGGTTTTTCATCGCAGCTTCTGGAATCCAATGTACCATGGAGAGCGTCTGAATTACTGTTCTCTGGACGGTAAAAAATGCGGTTTGGAGCTGGCGACCGTGTATTGCCGGATGATGGGGTATAAGCGTGCTGATCAGGCGATAAAAGATAACAATATCGGTTTGACCAATTATCTGGTTACTACCATGCGCTGCAAGGGATGGCAATGTAATGGTTTTAAAACCATTCGTTGTGTGGGCGATATTTCGCATACACCCGCACAGCCTTACCATTATCGATATCGACGATTCGTGGTTCCGCGATACAATAATTATCGGGTTGCCTGGTGTTATGATGGAGAAAAAGGCTGCGGACGCCGTGCTGCTTATTCGTTTTGCAGACGAATGGGCTATCTCAATGTCAAAAAATACCAGATTGAGAAATGTGTGAAGGCAACCAAGGCTATTGGTAATCAAAAGCTCTGTTTCGGGCCGACCTGCAGTGCATTTGCCGAAATCAACTGCTATCGATAACCGTCAAAAATTTCGTAGGTTTTAATTTTTTTTGTCATATATTTGACAGAGGATGAACTGTTAACAATACTGAACACTAGGTGTTTTGACTTAAGGATAAGATTTATGCGTGGTAAGGAGACTGTGTTTGTAATTGATGAAAACAAGGAACGTTGTGACAAACTCAGTGTCATTCTTAATTTTATCGGCAAGCCTTGTTCAATTGTAAATTTTTCGACATTCATGCAGATAGACGATTTGCATGGTCAAATTGCTATAATAGGGCTTGAATCAGAAGCAAGCCTTGAGCTATGTCTCAGGCAGTTGGCTGCCCGGGAGCCATTGGTCCCGGTTATACTAATTGATCCACCCGTATCTCAGGTGGTATCAAAAATTCGAAATGTGATTGCCTCGCTTTATTTCCCTTTCAGCTATCATCAAATCCTGGAATCCCTGCATAAGTGCCAGATTGTTTTGGAGCGGCAATACTCAAAAAGGGAAGAGTCCAACCAGCCGATGCTGTTTCGCAGCCTTGTTGGAAACAGCGAATCGATAAAGCAGGTGAGGAAACTTATTGCTCAGGTGGCCAACAGTGAAGCCAATGTCCTTATTCTTGGAGAGTCAGGCACTGGAAAGGAAGTGGTCGCAAGAAATATTCATGCGCTTTCGGAACGTGCGGGTAAACCCTTCATTCCAATTAATTGCGGTGCTATTCCTGCTGAATTGCTGGAAAGCGAATTGTTTGGACATGAAAAAGGCGCATTTACCGGTGCCATTACGTCTCGTCAGGGACGATTTGAACTGGCTAATGGGGGCACGCTGTTTCTCGATGAAATAGGCGATATGCCGCTTGCCATGCAAGTAAAGCTTTTAAGAGTGCTGCAGGAGCGCTGCTTTGAGCGAGTGGGCAGTAATAAAAGTATTGATGTGGATGTCCGAATTCTTGCAGCGACCCATCGTAATCTGGAGCAGGCAATAAAAGAGGGCAAGTTTCGCGAAGACTTATTTTACCGCTTAAATGTGTTTCCAATTGATGTTCCCCCTTTACGGGCGCGAAAAGAGGATTTGCCCTTATTAATTAATGAGCTGGTCGCCAGAATTGAGGGGGAGGGTAAATCGGGGGTGCGCCTGTTACCTGCCGCTCTTGAGGTTTTGGAACGATATCAATGGCCTGGGAATGTCAGAGAACTTGCTAATCTAATCGAGCGCTTAAGTATTTTATATCCTAACGGGATTGTGGATACGGGCGATTTACCCAGCCGATTTAAAACAGGCACACGTTCATCTGGGATAATAGGCTCGGAGAGAGAAACTTTACTGACTGTACTTGGCCAGGAGCAGCCACAAACAGCTGACGGGATTGATCTGAAAGAACATCTGGAGAAAACGGAGCTGGCTTTAATTAGCCAGGCATTGAACGAATCCGACTGGGTTGTCGCTCATGCAGCAAATTATCTGAATATGCGGCGCACCACTCTGGTGGAGAAAATGAGAAAATATGGCTTAACCAGGCCAGAAAGGCTTCAGTCTTAATGGAGGGTTGATGCCTGCCGCTTCGCAGCAGGCGTTTATTGGGTCTTGGTCAGTATCGCTAAGGAGGGGAGTGAGGAGGACGATTACTCTTTATCTTCCTTTTTAGTTTCAGCAGCGGGTGCTTCAGTTTTTTTGGTAACGACTGTCTCTGTTTTAGAGCTTACAATTTCTGTTTCTTCAGTTTTATTGGCTGCTTCCGCTTCTTCCCGATGTTTTTTATATTCGTCAACGATTTCGCCTACACTATTTTTCACATCCTTAAACAACTTACTTGCGAAAGAGGTGATTTCTTGCAAGTTAGGAAGCTTGGATTTAAAATCAGACATCGTATTCTCCACTCGTCTATAAAATTTCTGTTAATTTAATTATATCTAAATTAATAAATTTCGCGAGAATTTCCCTGTTATTATGCACATAGCCCAGCTTAGGTATGTTGCAAGTCTTAATCTCTGAGATCGGATTATTTTGATAGATGGTTGCCCGCCTGCGCGGGCATGACAGGATTTTGTCCTGTACAACGGTTGCCTTGGAACAAATGTCATGCCCGCGCAGGCGGGCAACCATTTTGCATTTGGCACTAAATATGTTGGACTTGTGCTCTCTTTATGTTTCAAATACCATTACCTCATTTCATTTTTAAGCCGCGCTCATGCATCCCGCCTTTGCAAACTATTTCAAAATTTATACAAAAGAAGCTGCTCCTTTCATGCATCAGCAGCTTGAAGAATGGAGAGTAACAAAACCGCTGGCAGGTTTACGAGTGGTGCACCATGTTCCCCTGGTTCCCAATACCCTATTAAAAATAGCCTGTCTTATTGCAGGGGGCGCAGAGGTGACGGTGACAAACCCTTCTTCATTTATGACGGCTCATCCCGAGGCGGTAGATTGTTTAAAGCAGACTGGCGTTCAGTATACTGAAAATCTGAATCAGTTACGTTCCGAGACTTTTGATCTTTATTTTGATTGTGGCGCTGAACTGTATCAGGCTTTGGGTAAGCCGAGAATTGGCGCAATTGAGCTAACTGGCTCAGGCGATCTAATTTACCGCAACCAGGAACTGGATTTTCCAGTAATCAGTATTGATCACAGTTTAACAAAGCAACTTGAAACTGTTTTTGGCTGTGCTGATAGTTGCCATTCAGCGATATCACAATTGCTTGGCATCAATACGGTAAACAAATCATGGCTAATTTTTGGCTTTGGAAAAATTGGCAGGGGAGTCGCCTATTTCTGTGCTCAGAATAAAGCTGCTGTTGTGGCAGTTGATATCTGTGAAAATCAACGCAGGTCAGCCCGACAGCTAGGGATAGAAGCGATTACTCCGCTAGATAGGCAAACATTACATCAAGCGATCCAGAATGCTGAAATTATTGTTACAGCGACAGGAAAGAAAGCGATTATGGATGCCTATCCTCATGATTGGTTTAAAGGAAAAATACTGGTCAATATGGGAGTGTATGATGAATATGGAGCAAACTTTACTGAGGAGGAGGTTCTTAACCAGAAAAAACCAGTGAATTTTGTTCTCAATGATCCCACGCCCATGAAGTATATTGATCCTGAGTTCTATATTCATAATATTGCCGCTTTGACGTTATTGTCTGAAAATTTATCTCAGGGAGTGCATGGGCCAACAAAAGATCTGGATAACAGAATCATAGAAGACTGGTGCAAGTATCATTCATTCCATTTAGAGATTATTAACAAATGGTTTGTTAACTACATGTAGGTTGAACCCTTGGCCCATAGCCGTCAGGCTAAGAATATCTGATCCCCTCTCCACCGCGCGCAGCGGGGGAGAGGGTTAGGGAGAGGGGGCTATAAACAAGGTCGCGTAGCGATTCATTAATCATATTTCTGTGATTATGGTTTATTGCCACGACAAAATAGAATCACTAACGTGATAAATTTTTTAACCCCCTCACCCTACCCTCTCCCCCCACGCTGCGCGCGGTGGAGAGGGGATAACATTACTTCTTAGCCTGACGGCTATGAACCCTTGGCCCAACCTAAGCGGAGGCAGTTTTTCAGCTCACGCCCAGGGGTGAAGCATTTTGGCAGCCGGTTTAAGAATTTTACTGGCTAGCGACTGGCGGTGATGAGAAATTATTTTATACACATTAAAGTGATTCAGTTTTTCAATAATTACCTCATCGCTGGTTTTCAATTCGTCTACCAGTTTTAACTTAAAGGCATCGAGTGACAGCCAGTGCTCTCCTGTGGATACTTGATCGATATCAATCTCCTCGCGATTTTGCAACACAAATTCGCGAAAGGCCTGATGTATTTTTTCAAGATCCTCCTGAAATTTTTGCCTTCCCTTTTCGGTGTTTTCTCCAAGAATAGTCAGTGTTCTTTTATATTCGCCCGCAGTAATTAACTCTACGTCCACATTGTGTTTTTTCAACCAGCGATGAAAGTTTGGGATTTGTGAAACCACGCCAATGGATCCTACAATTGAAAAAGGGGCCGCAACTATTCTATTGGCAATGCAGGCCATTAAATATCCGCCGCTGGCGGCAACTTTATCAATGCAGACAGTCAATGGAATATTCTTATCGCGAATGCGCAGTAGTTGGGAGGCTGCAAGACCATAGCCATTCACAGCACCACCTGGACTTTCCAGCAGAAGCAACACTTCATCTTTCTTACCCGCTATGGATAAAATCGCAGTGATGGCATCACGCAATTGCTCCACTTCAGTTGCTTTGATATCCCCATGAAACTGTAAAACATAGAGGGAAGGCTTTTCTGATTTGCTTTCTTTTTTGGACTTTTTAACTTTCTCTGCTTTGCCAGCGACTTTTTTAAACATCAACTGCCTGATTTCTTCATATTGTTTATTAAGAGAGACAATTTCCAGTTTAGGCCTTGGTTTTTTGCTTATCGCCATGATTCCAGCCAAAGCAAGCAAAAGACTAATCACAATGGTTAAACACTTTAAAAGAAACATCCCGTAATGGGCCAGAAATTCCATACCAACTCTCAAAATTCAAATTGTCATAAGATCCTTCATAATTAAGGATAAAGCAAGAAAATTTGTAAGTTCTTCACTCTGGGTTATAATAGGCATTTCCCTCCAAGATTCAGTATGTTTAGCGTCTTTGCACTCAGCTTTGAATATGACGATCAGTTAATATTCAAAAATGTTAGTTTTTCCCTCGCCCGAGGTCAATTATTGCATCTGAAAGGGGTTAATGGTTCCGGAAAAACGACTCTTTTGCGTTTGATAGCCGGTTTACAACAACCAGTGTCTGGTGATATTTGTTTCAATGGAAAATCAATTTATGAGGATTTACCCTCCTATTACCGGCAGATTTGCTATGTAGGCCATAAGCAGGGATTAAGCCCTTTATTGACTGTCAGGGAAAATTGCCTTTTTGATTTACAGCAGCAAAGCCAGCAGGATTTGTATGAAATTTTCTCGCGCTTAAGATTGACAGAAGTCGCTGATAAACCTGTTTCTCAATTGTCAGCGGGACAGCGGCGCCGGGCCGGCCTACTTCGTATTCTAATGACAAAAGCCAACTTATGGTTACTGGATGAACCATTAACCGCTCTGGATGAGTTTTCTTTGCGCTGTCTGGCAGGCTGTTTGAATGAGCATTTGGGGCGGGGTGGTCAGGTCGTGATGACTTCTCATCAGCAACTACCTTCTCAATTACGACCTGATCTGGAGTACTGTCTTTGAGAATATTCAAAAATCAGCTAAAGCGAGAATTACTTATTTATTCACGCCAGCCCCGCGGGCTACTGAATACCAGTTTGTTTTTTTTCATGATCGTCATTTTCTTTCCCCTGACTATTCCGCCTGTTAAAGAAATTGTGCGTCAGGTCGCTCCAGGTTTAATCTGGACTGCCATGCTATTGTCTCTGTTGCTGGCATCGGAGCGAATATTTCAGCAAGATTATGAGGATGGCATCATTGAACAATGGTTAATATCGGGTTTTTCGCTTAACCTGATTGTTGTAGCCAAGCTTTGTGTCCACTGGTTATTTTCTATTATTCCCATGTTGTTATTCTGCCCCTTGCTGGCATTTCTGTTTAGTTTTAGTTATCAGGAAGCCGCTTTACTGGCCGCAAGCTTAATTTTAGGAACCCCTGCTATTCTTGCTCTTTGTGTACTGGCTGCCGCCTTTAGCACTCGCTTACAACAGAAAGGGATTTTTATGGCTTTAATTCTCCTGCCTCTGGTAATTCCGGTGATGATATTTGGAAGTGGAGCTTGCCTGGCCGCCCTGGAGGGTTCATCTGCTTCTGCTTATCTGGCAATTCTTGCTGCACTGTCTCTTCTGGCAGTCAGTTTTCTGCCTTTTGCAATTTCTGCTGTGATTCGCATTAGCCTTAGCGATTAATGCATGATAGAATTTAGCTTTTTTTCTGATTCATAAATTCCCTATGTGGAAATTTTTATACCAAATGGCATCGCCGCAAAGCTTTTTTAACAAGACTCAACGCTGGCTTGGCGTTTTGGGCTGGCTTGCCTGTATCTTTTTAATCCTCGGTTTTGCCTGGGGACTTATTTTTGCTCCAGCTGATTATCAGCAGGGTGATGCGTTTCGCATTATCTATATTCATGTGCCGGCCGCCTTCCTGTCATTGTCCTTATATGGCTTTATGGCGTTTATGTCTCTGTTGCTATTAGTTTGGCGAATCAAGCTTGCAGGGCTGATGTTAAACGCTGCTGCACAAACTGGTGCGTGTATGGCATTTATTGCTTTAGCAACTGGCAGTATATGGGGAAAACCCATGTGGGGAACCTGGTGGGTATGGGATGCCCGATTGACTTCCGAGCTTATTCTGTTAGTTCTGTATATAGCCATACTGGCAACGGCCGCAACCTTCAAAAATAAAGATCAGGGTGATAGGCTGGTGGCTGTATTAACATTGGTCGGAGCAATTGATTTGCCCGTGATTCATTATTCAGTTTACTGGTGGAACACGCTGCATCAGGGAGCGACATTGTCCTTATTTGCTAAACCAAAAATTGCACTGCCAATGCTGTATCCCTTGTTATTGACCCTTGCAGGATTTTCCTTCTTTTGCGTCTGGGTTATTTTACACAAAGCGGGTAATGAGCTGTTAATACGTGAAAAGCGTCAGCATTGGGTGAGAAAACTCCTGGAAGAAAATGTATGATTAACGAATTTATTAGCTGGTTTTCTATGGGGGGGTACTCCATTTACATCTGGCCTGCCTATGGCCTGGTTTGCGTGCTGCTGGTTATGAATTTGCTGGGCATTAAGTGGCAGCGAAAACAAACCCGAAGAAAATTGCAGCGCTGGTTAAAGAGAAATCAGTCATGAATCCTGCTCGTCGCAAAAAATTAACCCGGCTAGTATTTATTGCTTCTATTCTGGGAGTTGCGGCTGCTCTGGTGATGTATGCCTTAAGGCAGAATATCAGTTTGTTTTATACGCCAAGCCAGATAGCATCTGGAGAGGCCCCTCATCAACAGGTGATTCGTGTGGGTGGCATGGTTGCTGTGGGAAGTGTGATTCGTTCTGAAAAGGATTTATCTGTCCAGTTTGAACTGACCGATTTCAACCAGAAAGTTACGGTCCATTATCGAGGCATCCTGCCTGATCTGTTTCGGGAAAATCAGGGAATCGTAACAAAAGGACAATTACTCGATAACGGTCAGTTTTCAGCCACTGAAGTATTGGCTAAACACGATGCTAACTACATGCCTCCTGAAGTGAAGGCAAGTTTGGCTAAAACAAAGAGAAATATAAGTTAATGATTGCTGAAATCGGTTTGTTTAGTCTCATTTTAGCGCTGCTGTTTGCAGTTCTTTTGGCCTCAGTGCCGTTTGTTGGGCTTATCAGGAACAATGCTGTTCTCATTAAGAGTGCAAATTACTATGTAGTCGCTTTGTTTGCTTTCGTTGCATTTGCCTATCTCTGTTTGACAATTTGCTTTCTCAATGACGATTTTTCGGTCTCCTACGTGCTTTCCAATTCCAGCCTTTCCTTGCCCTGGTTTTATAAACTCTGTGCTGTATGGGGCGGGCATGAAGGCTCAATGCTCTTGTGGGTGCTTATCTTAAGTTTCTGGACTGTAGCGGTTAGTCTGGCCAGTAATTCGCTGGACCCAAAATTTCGAGTGCGAGTTCTGATTGTCCTTGCCCTGTTATGTATTGGTTTTCTACTCTTTCTGCTGCTTACCTCCAATCCTTTTTTACGCCAGTTTCAGTTGCTAGATACTGAAGGCCGTGATCTGAATCCTCTATTGCAGGACCCGGGATTTCTCTTCCACCCGCCAATGCTATATATGGGGTATGTTGGGTTCTCGGTGGCGTTTGCATTTGCTATCGCCGCCTTATGGGCAGGGGAGTTTGAGTCAATATGGGCAAAATGGACACGCCCCTGGACTCTCGCTGCATGGTGCTGCTTAACCGCAGGTATCACACTGGGAAGCTGGTGGGCCTATCGGGAATTAGGCTGGGGTGGCTGGTGGTTTTGGGATCCGGTGGAAAATGCGTCGTTTATGCCATGGCTGGTCGGTACTGCACTACTGCACTCTCTGGCAGTCAGTGAGCAGCGAAAACAATTTATTGCCTGGACCTTGCTGTTAGCGATTACCGCCTTTTCTTTGAGTCTTATCGGTACTTTTTTAGTCCGCTCCGGCGTTTTGACTTCAGTTCATGCCTTCGCTGTTGATCCGCAAAGAGGATTATTTATTCTTGGGTTTTTATTAGTGGTTATTGGCGGCTCCCTGCTTATTTTTTCTCTGCGCGCTAAATATCTCCAGAAGCAGGGAAGCCCCAGTATTTTTTCCCGAGAGAGTGCTTTATTACTTAATAATGTATTTTTAGCTGTCGCCATGCTGACAGTACTTATGGGTACTGTTTATCCCTTATTAGTTGATGGTCTCGGTTTAGGTAAGCTCTCTGTGGGTGCGCCTTACTTTAATGCCGTATTTGTTCCTCTGATGATTCCTCTGTTAATTGTTATGGGACTAGGTATTCATTTGCGCTGGCATCAGGATGCGGTGCGAAGCACATTTAAAAAACTGTTACCGGTGGTTATATGTAGCCTGCTGTTTCCTTTTATCCTGCTTTTATTCCTCGCTCCAGAAATTAATGGCTATTGCCTGCTGGGGTTATGCCTGGCCTTTTGGATTATTTTAAGCACCATTTTCTTAATCATTTTAAGAATAAGACAGCGGGGTATTCAGGCCATCACTCAGGCGTTCTGGGGAATGATTTTCGCTCATCTGGGCGTAGCTGCTACTGTGATTGGTATTGCTGTTTCAACAGCTTACGGTATTCAGGATGATGTGCGCATGGCGCCAGGAAGCAAAGCCTCACTGGCAGGTTATGTGATTCAATTTGTACGGGAGTCGTCCTTAAGCGGGCCGAATTATCACGGAGCACAGGCAGAGTTCAGAATTAGTTCAAAAAAAGAAACAAAAACGATTTATCCGGAAAAACGTATTTACAATGTGGGAAAAATGGCAATGACAGAATCTGCCATCGACGTAAGTGTCTTTCGCGATATTTATGTGGCCCTGGGAGAGCCTCTCGATGATACGGCCTGGTCCGTCCGGCTCTATTTTAAGCCCTTTATACGCTGGATTTGGGGTGGGGGATTTCTTATATTGGCAGGGGGTATTTTAGCCTTGTCCGACAGACGATATTTTCAGGCGAGAAAAAAGCAGACGGTTCACCTTAACCCCGAGATTTCAATATGAGAAAAGTATTTATTCGCGGCATTCCATTCTTGTTATTTGTTGTACTTGCTGCTTTTTTATGGAAAGGCCTCTCGCTTGACCCGCAAAAACTCCCCTCTGCCCGCCTCGGGCAATCATTGGGCTCCTTCAGTTTACCAGCACTCCAGCAAGAAGCGCCGGCATTTGCGCCTGAGTTATTTAAGGGACAGATTGTTCTGTTAAATGTCTGGGCGAGCTGGTGTGAAGCCTGCACAATGGAGCAGTTTTTTCTGATGCACCTCGCAGAACAAGGTGTGAAGATTTATGGCGTTAACTATAAAGATAATCCCGAAGATGCTCGTAAATGGCTAAAAGAATGGGGAAACCCCTACGTTGCTGTGGGAGAGGATATAAAGGGTAAACTGGCCATGGATCTGGGTGTTTATGGTGCGCCTGAAACATTTTTGATTGACCAACAGGGAATTATTCGCTTCAGACATGTGGGCATCCTTGACGAACAAAGCTGGACAAGCGAATTTTTACCCCGGATCAGAGAGTTGGAGAAAAAAGCATGATGAAAGCCGTTCTGGCGGCCATTCTGGCTATTTTCATGGTGAATGTGGTGTATGCAAATTCCATGTATCCATTGGATACAGAAAGACAGGAAGCGCAATTTAATCATTTATTGAAAGAGTTGCGTTGCCTGGTCTGTCAAAATCAGGATCTGGCAGATTCACACGCTGATTTAGCAAAAGATTTACGCCAGCAAGTATATGTGATGGTGAAAGACGGAAAAAGCGATAGTGAAATTATTAATTTTCTGACAGATCGCTATGGTGATTTCATATTATTTAATCCGCCAGTGAAATCGATTACGCTGGTCTTATGGTTTGGTCCGGCAGTTTTTCTCCTGATTGGATTTTTTATATTTTGGCGTACTTGTCTGAGGCAAACTGTAAATGAGTGAATGGTGGTTAGTTTCTTATCTCGGCCTGATATTGCTTCTGGCGCTTTTAGTGATTGCCGGTTCTTTAAGACCATTCAAAAAAACGATTGGTTTAATTAGCCCCTTAATTATTATCCTGGTTAGTCTGGCCTATTGGCAATGGGGCGGGTGGTTTGAGTGGCAGGAGTTTGTCAGCAAGGAACGGAATCAGCAACAGATTAAACAGGTCTTATCAACCATTAAAAATACGGATGAATTAATAGAGAAACTAAAGGCTCGTCTGGATAATAGCCCGGCAAGTGCTCGTGGCTGGTATCTTTTGGGAAGGCTTTATGCGAGCCAGAGTCAATGGGCTGAGGCAAATAAGGCATTCCAGAAGGCCTATCAATTTCAGCCGAACGATGAGAAAACCATCGTTAATTATGCGCAAAGCCAGCTTCAAATGAATGACGGGAAATTTAACGATTCAGTCAAAACACTTTGCCTGAAATTGTTAAAAATGAATCCAGAGCAGCCTGATGCTCTGTCAATGCTGGCTATGGATGCTTATCTGAACCAGGATTACAGCTCCGCGATTTCATACTGGCAGCGATTGCTCGCCCTTGTTCCGCCAAAATCCAGGGATGCAATTATGATCCAGAAAGCAATAAGCAAAGCGATTTCCAAAGCGGGTAGCCAGTAGCAAGTCACCCGTAGTTACCCGGTGTTTCCATAAACAATTGACAACCCATCATCAATGCTGTCACAGTAAATTTCCATACCATTAGACAACAGGGAGTTTCTAATGCCGGAAAAACGTGCTCAGCAGCTATTAAATCGTCTATTTGCAAACATTGATTTAAAAACCAATCCAGAGATTATTTCCGTGATCCTCACACATCTTGGAATGGATCAATTTGAACCAGAGGATGAGAATATTTCCACATTTCTTAAACTCATCAAGGCAGAGGCAATTGATGTCAGTGCCTTGGTTCATAAACTGATTGCCATTATTCTGGATATAGAACCTTTTGCAAATTTACTGGAACAAATTGAGAAAGATAAACTGATTTCAGAGCAGGAGTTTGAAAAAATAGTACCCGTCATCAGACTGCAAATTAATCTTTTGTGTCTTTTTGAAGCGTTCGCAGCCACAATGGCTAACAGTCGCAGTTTTAACGAAGACGTGTATAAGTTCATTCTGCGCCAAAGACATACCCCGATGCCTGGAAGTCCCTTGGGTTATTTATTTTTTAATAAAAGAAAGGATGCTTCAGCATTTAAAACTATCAAGGTTATTTCGGTGGATCCTGCTCAGACGGCGGGTGCTTTTCTGCGCCAGCTTGATGGCAATAAAGATTCAGAATTTGTTAGAAATGAAGCCAAAAAATTTATTAAAAAATACGGCTTGTCCTTGTGGAACAAAAAAATAATTCCGAAAAAATTTGATCATGAGTATTATGAGTCGGTTAAAAATGTAGCGCTCAATATCCTGGAGGCGACAGCAGAGGATGCTCATCAGGGCGCTTATGCGAATGCCTGCAGCGGCTGCGGGTTAATTGCCGACATGGAATATCAGGACTATAGCAATCGTTATGTGGCAAGAAAAATGGTTTTACCTCAGGGAGAGGAACTCGGCCGTGATTTTAGTCATCCTTTATTGCCACAGTTAAAATTAAATCCCCGCCCTAAACTGGTGTGTGAGTTTTTAATCGATAAACTATGGCAGGATCTTTATACCAGCTGGAATAGCTATTTTGTGGCTAAAAATTTTGATCCTGTTTTTTTAATAATGAAATTACTGGTTCCTTCAGTTTGCGGAGCTGAACCGCTTCATTATCTGGAGACCAGAGTGTTTCTATTATTTCTGGTAGGCAATCTTTTTCATAATTGCCGGGTAGACAGTAATCCTTTTTTCCAGACTGGGTTCAAACTTGAACATCAGGAGCAAATCTTCAGACTTTGGGGAGAAATAAACAAAGAGTACGCTGAAAAAGTGTTGAAGGAGCACGGGAATAAATCTACTGACACAGAGGAATTGTATCGCCGCATTATTGGTTCTTCGCCTTTTTTGTCTGTAACCAATAATCTGTATCATTTTGTCAGTGATTATGAGCATTTCAGTGTTTTGCCAGAAGAAAATCATGATCTTTGTGTTATTAGTTAATGAGACGAATTTTTGCATTCTGCCAATCTTCGTATACACTAAATTCATTGATATTTATGGTATTTATTCAGGGAGGAATAAATGAAAAATGCAGCCTATCAAATTATGGAATTAACCGGTACATCAACCGATGGAGTAGATGATGCCATTAATAATGCAATTCTGCAGGCGTCCAAATCTTACGGTACTCTTGCCTGGTATGAAGTAATCAGCACAGGTGATGTTATTGAAGGCCAGAAACGAAAGTTTTATCAGGCCCAAATTAAGTTCGGTTGTCACGCTCATTAGGCCTAGGGAAGAGGTCTGCCGCTAAGTTAAGGAAATTATGTCCTTCCCGCGAAGGCGGAATCCATTCCTCAATTGGCATTATAGCTAGCTCAGAGATGGAATCCCCGTCTTCTCGGGAAAGACAGCTTAATGGCAGTGAGGGAAGAGGGGCGGCTTCTCATAGCGATCCAAGAGAAGTCCTTCTCCTATCCTCGCTTCTGGTCAAACTCTGATTTTTATGAGAAAAAAATAGATAAAGTCAATAAAAAATTTATAAACTGCTCGTACAACCTGTAAATTATCCTAAAGTTATGATATAATGTACGGTTAAACTCACCTAGGAGTTAACATGGCGCTTTTAGTTTTACAAAAAGCACTCACCTTTGATGATGTGCTCCTTGTTCCCGCTCACTCCACTGTATTGCCTAAAGAAGTCCTGCTCAAAACTCAACTGACTCGTGATATCCAGCTCAATATCCCATTGATTTCTGCTGCAATGGATACTGTGACCGAGGCCCGTCTGGCAATTGCTATGGCACAGGAAGGCGGCATTGGAATTATCCATAAAAATATGACAATTCAGGCTCAGGCCGAGCAAGTCAGGAAAGTTAAAAAGTTTGAAAGCGGGATGGTGAAAGATCCTGTCTCTGTGACTCCCAACGTCACCGTTCATGAGCTTCTGGAAGTGATGGCCCGGCATAATTTTTCAGGTGTGCCAGTAGTTGAGAACGACCAGCTGATAGGTATTGTCACTAGCAGAGATATTCGTTTTGAAACGAATCTGTCTTTACCGGTTTCTGCCGTTATGACTCCCAAAGAGCGATTAGTAACGGTAAGAGAAGGCGCAAGCCGTGAAGAAATCAGAAGTCTTTTGCATCGACATCGTCTGGAAAAACTTCTGGTTGTGAACAACGCATTCCAGTTACGTGGATTGATTACCGTTAAAGATATCCAAAAAGCAAAAGAAAACCCCTTCGCTTGTAAAGACAGTTCCGAGCAGTTGCGAGTGGGTGCAGCCGTTGGTGTTGGAGAAGGCACTGATGAACGTATTGAAGCCTTAATCGACGCAGGCGTTGACGTAGTGATTGTGGATACGGCGCACGGACACTCAGAAGGTGTTTTAAATCGAGTTCGATGGATTAAAAAGAATTTTCCTTCTATTCAGGTCATTGGCGGTAATATAGCAACCGCTGATGCCGGCCGGGATTTGGTTGAAGCAGGAGCGGATGCGGTCAAGGTAGGTATTGGCCCAGGATCGATTTGTACAACCCGTATTGTGACAGGTGTTGGTGTGCCGCAGATCACCGCTATTGCCAATGTGGTGGAAGGAGTCAAAGGCGCTGTACCGGTCATTGCCGATGGGGGAATACGCTTCTCTGGCGACATTTGCAAGGCACTGGCTGCCGGGGCTGATACAGTAATGCTGGGCGGGATGTTTGCAGGTACCGAAGAATCTCCTGGCGAAATTGAACTGTATCAGGGCAGAACTTATAAAAGTTATCGCGGCATGGGATCAATCGGTGCAATGTCTCAGGCACAGGGCTCTAGTGACAGATATTTTCAGGATGCGAGTCAGGGCGCTGAGAAACTGGTCCCTGAAGGTATTGAAGGCCGTGTTCCCTATAAAGGGCCAGTTCAAACGATTATTCAACAGATGATGGGTGGTTTGCGTTCCTGCATGGGGTATACCGGATGTCAGACAATTCAAAGCTTGCATGAGAATGCCCGATTTATTGAAGTGACTAACGCGGGTATGAGGGAGTCTCATGTGCATAATGTGAGCATAACCAAACAAGCACCTAACTACCAGGTGGATAATTAAAAAATGAGTTCTATTAAACGGCAACCTATTCTCATCCTCGATTTTGGTTCACAGTACACCCAGCTTATCGCCCGCCGAGTTCGCGAGATAGGCGTGTATTGTGAAATTCATCCCTATGATTTGTCGCAGGATGAGTTTTTGAAATTATCTGCCTGTGGCCTGATTCTTTCCGGTGGACCGTCTACCGTTACTGAAGTAGAAACGCCTTCTGCGCCTTCCTGGGTTTATGATTGTAATCTGCCTTTATTGGGCATTTGCTATGGAATGCAAACGATGGCAGCTCAACTGGGGGGAGAGGTTCAATCCTCTTCACTACGTGAATATGGCTATGCTGAATTACGTTTGCATGGTCATAGTCAACTGCTCAGTAATATTGAGGACAGAACAACAGAGAATGGTGATGCCTTACTGGATGTCTGGATGAGTCATGGAGATAAGGTGAGCCGTCTTCCTCCGGGGTTTGAAGTGATCTGTGAGACCAGCAATGCGCCAATTGCCGGTATGGCTGACGAATCCAGGCACTGGTATGGGCTGCAATTTCATCCGGAAGTCACCCATACGTTGCAGGGCTTAAGAATTTTAAAACGTTTTGTACTGGAAATTTGTCAGGCCAGTTCGGATTGGACTCCTGGTAATATTATAGAGCGATCAATTGATGTGATTCGCGAAAAAGTGGGCAATGATGAGGTATTGCTTGGCCTTTCTGGCGGAGTTGATTCTTCAGTAGTCGCTGCTTTACTCCACAAAGCGATTGGTGATCAGCTGACGTGTGTGTTTGTCGATACGGGATTGCTGCGCTTAAACGAGTCCGAGCAGGTGATGGCTATGTTTGCCAGACACATGGGCATTCGAGTTATCGCTGTCAATGCGGAAGAGCGGTTTTTACAGGCGTTGGAAGGGGTTGATTGTCCTGAGAAAAAACGAAAAATTATTGGCCGTACGTTTATTGACGTATTTGATGACGAGGCAAGCCGCATTCCAGGTGTGAAATGGCTTGCACAGGGTACTATTTATCCTGACGTCATTGAATCAGCTGCAACAAAAGGGGCTTCTGTTGTTATCAAATCACATCATAATGTGGGTGGACTTCCTGAAACTCTGAATCTCAAGCTTATTGAGCCCATTCGTGAGCTTTTTAAAGATGAAGTACGTAAAGTTGGCCTTGAATTAGGACTGCCTCATGATATGGTTTTCCGTCATCCCTTTCCCGGCCCTGGGCTTGGTGTGCGGATATTAGGTGCTATAAAAAAAGAATATGCAGACATCTTGCGACAAGCGGATGCTATTTTTATAGAGGAATTGCATCGCGAAAATCTGTATCACAAAGTCAGCCAGGCTTTTGCTGTCTTTTTACCGGTCAAAAGTGTAGGAGTGATGGGGGATGGGCGCCGTTATGATTTTGTAATTTGTTTGAGAGCGGTGGAAACCATTGATTTTATGACTGCACATTGGGCGCATTTACCCTGGGAGTTTCTTGCCAAGGTTTCAAACCGTATTATCAATGAAGTAGCAGGGGTTTCAAGAGTAACTTATGACATCTCCGGCAAACCGCCAGCCACCATTGAGTGGGAATAAAGACCGTTACTGGATGTGGCAAGCCTATGAACAGGCGAGGCTTGCCCAGACTACGGGTGAGGTGCCTGTGGGAGCCGTTCTGGTATCGGCAGAAGGTCAGCTCCTGGCATCGGGTCATAATCGAGTAATCACTGATAATGATCCCTGTGCACACGCTGAGATTGTTGTTCTGCGTCAGGCTGCCCGGATAATGAAAAACTACCGTTTGAATCATACTACACTGTATGTCACTCTCGAACCCTGTTGTATGTGCGCAGCGGCCGCTGTTCATGCGCGTATTGACAGGCTGGTTTTTGCCAGCCGTGACTTCAAAGCCGGAGCTGCCGGAACCATGCTTAATATTCCAGCTTTGGACTTTCTAAACCATCATTTAAAGATTGATGAAGGCATTTTACAGCAGGAATGCTCGGACTTGCTCAGCCAGTTCTTCAAAGGAAAACGAAAACAGTCGACTCTCCGTTAAATCGAGAAACTGTCTACAGCGAATTGAGGCCCAACTTTCTCGGGGTGAAGCTTTTTTTGTATCAAAAATGTTCTCATGTTTTCCAGGACTAAGTCGAAAGGATCTGCATCTCCATCTAATATCAGGGAATTCATTCGCGTCTTTAACAAAGAATTAATCATGGGTTGCGTTGTAGATTTAAAATAATCAATTCTTTCCTGTATCGCCTCTTCATTATCATCAGGACGTCCGCGCTCCATCAGATTTTTTACCATGGTACTTTCTTTGGCATTTAAATAAATCAGGGCGGTGGGCTGTCCAAAGTATTTAAGGAAATAGTCCAATTGTCTGGGATTTCTCGGGAATCCATCGAGGAATACTGTATTGCTTTTCCAAAGACAGGGCTGTGCTAAAAGTGCTTTAAATACTATCTGATCGGGGAGTAATCCGCCCTTGTTCATAAGACATTTTAACTCCACTCCCTTGGCATGATCATTCTGTAAGTGTCTTCTGAACAGATCGCCAGTCGAAATATGAGGAAACTCCGGAAAGTGTTTTGCCACAGTGGTTTTTCCAGTTGCAGGTCCTCCCATCAAAAGAATGATGTTTGCGGATTTACGAAAAAAAACAGGGCGCATAAATGAATAGATAAATCGGAAAAAAGAGTTTTTATCATGAGATGATAAAAAGGGCAAACTGTTTAAAAAATAATTTGAAAAATGTAACTCCCCAGGTTGTGGATGAGTTTGATTTTAATTCAATAAAATCATCTCAACGTCCTCCTGAACGTAGTGAAGGATCTCCTGAATCTGGCTCAGCTCTAAGCAGTTTGAGATCCTTCGCTACGCTCAGGATGACGTACCTAAGAAATATGCGCCCAAGGATTTAGCCTGAATCGCTTAAAGCCAGCATTTGAGATTTAATCATTACTTTTGATAAACAAACAATGAGAGCCAATGAGAGACCAGTCATTAAATAAGCAAGCATGGCAAGCGGACTGCCGGTGCTTTGAATCAGCCAGGTAACAATAAAAGGGGCGAAACCGCCAAATAGCATTACGCTGAAGTTATAGCTGACAGAAATCCCTGTTGTTTGTATAAATTCAGGAAATAAATCAGCAATCATTGGTGCAAAACTCGCCAGGTAAAATCCCATGAGAGCAGTCATGATGATTTGAATCAGCGCAAATAATGCGGTCTGATGAGCAAGCATCAGATAACTATAAAGAGGAAATGCCAGTATCAATTGACCTGACAAGGACAAGATCGCCAGTTTCACAGGGTTGATGCGATCAGCCAGCTTACCTCCAAAAAAGACACTGATTAAACCTGCGCATAGTCCGATAAAACAACAAAAATAAGCTTCATTCAGAGAAAAATGCAGATATAAATGGGCATATGTGGGCATGTAATTAATAATCAGATAAAGAGGAACTGACGCTCCGGCAACCAACCCCATTCCGCTGATGACATTGAAAGGCGCCAGATCACAAAATTTTGGATTTAAAGCATTCTTTTCGATAAGGGAGCTCGCAGAATGTTTGAACGTTTTTCTTAATAATATTCCTACTGGCATAATCAGTAAGCCAAGCAAAAAGGGTAAACGCCAGGCCCAGTTTTCGATAGTTTCTGTTGTGAAATATACAGTCATCAATAAGCCGACAACTGTTCCCATTGCCAGCGCCAGCAGTTGACCAAACATCTGCCAGGAGGAATAAAAGTAACGCTCTTTTTCTGGAGCCATCCGGATAAGAAGATTGATTGCTGTTCCAAACTCGCCACTGGTTGCCAGACCTTGCAGCATACGGGCAATAATTAAGATATAAGTCGCGTAAATGCCAATATCTCGATAAGTGGGGGTACAGACGATTAGAAATGTCGCGAAAGCCATTAAACCGATAATCACCAGCATCGCTGATTTCGAGCCGTAGCGATCAGCAAATAATCCAAAAATAACGCCTCCGAGCGGGCGCAGGCAAAAGCTGATGCCAAATGTCGCTGTGGTAGAAAGAAGGGCGCTTAGCGGATCCTGAGAAGGGAAAAATAGCCTGGATATAAAAACCAGCATAAAAGAGAAAACTACAAAATCATACCACTCTAGTACATTTCCAATAATGATGGCAGTCAATTGCCATTTACTCAATCCCTGATGATTCATATTATCCTTGTGACAAGCTAAGTGATGCTTATGGATTAGAACTATTATGACAGTTAAACTGTCTAAATCAATTAACCAGATCAAACTAAGAATGCGCTTAATCAGAAGCGATTCCATCGATTGGTATAAAAAGGCGAAACATAAATTTTTTGAATAATATGATCAAAATAACTCCATCCTGTGGTATATTTACCCGATTATGCAAAATTATTCACCATTGGATGTCATATGCCCTTCACATCAGAGCCAGTTGAAACATTAGATATTTATATTAAAAAAGATCTTTCAGATAAAATGGGTAAATTTTTTGCAGCTTTGAGAAAAAACTATACTGAAGATGACGCAAGCACTTTATTGGCCAACGCAAATACGCAGGTTAAGCCAGGAGAAATGGTCAATGATCGAATTGCTATAATTCTCATTAATCAATTTATAAAAGCTGAAAAGGGCATTTCCTATGAACCCAGAGAGTCAGTGAAGAAAGGTGAGGTGAAGGATACGTATTTTAATGATAAGGGCGAAAAATACTACCAGGTTAAGCGTCTGGTAAGCCAGCGCTGGAGAGTTGTGTATTTCAAGAGCATGCTGGAAAGATGTAAGCCGTCGCTTTTACCAGAATCGGAGTCATCATCCCATACACTTCCCACGCTAAATGAGGCGGAATTGGCACCCACTTCTACCTGGTCTATTCTTCAGGGCTTCAAAGACTCTTTAGGAGAGGAATACTCAAAGTTATTCGCTCCCAAACCTGCGGAAAAAAGAAAACTTGATAAAGAAATGGATGAGTTAAAACGTGAGAATAAAAAAATCAGAAGCAGCCTTAGGCAAGTGATGGAAAATCTGAATAATCTCAAAGCACAGCATGAGAGTTTGCTGCGAGTGCTAAGCCCCTTGACCTCCACCAGCACCTCTTCGTCCTTCACTTTATCTAACATGTCTTCCATATCTTCTTCAAGCACATCTTCTTCAAGTCCATCCTCTGAGGGTATGCTGACGCTTAATCGGAATCACCTGTTCAGTACTTCAGCACGAGTTGCCCTGGAACAGCCAGACCCAAGGCAACAGCCCCGTTCTTCAGATGATTGCTCAATGCGTTAATATGATTAAGCTAACTCTTTCATCAGCAGTTCCTTCAATCGCTCTTTTTCTCGAAGTGTCAAATGATTACTGCTGTGACTTGAGACATAGAAGGTATCCTCAACTCGCTCGCCTGCGGTAGCAATTTTTGCACCGTGCAATAGTATGCCCAGGCGGGTGAAAATACGACTTACATGAGCGAGTAAGCCTGGCCGGTCGGTGGCTATCAAAAACAATCGAGTATGTGTAAGATGATTTTCTTCACTAAAGCTTATCTGTGGAGGCAACTTGAAATGAGCCATAGTGCGCGTAATTCTGCGTTTGGAAATCGACGGAATTTCGTTGGCTTTTGCCAATTGTTCAACTAATGCCTGCTGGATGAGATCAGTTTTTTCCTTATCAAAAAGTGCCTGATGTTGTTCATCAAGGATAATATAGGTATCCAAATCAAATTCATTCTTACAGCTCAGAATCGTTGCTTCCTGTATGGTTGTATGATGATTGCTTAACACCGTGGTGGTAATTGTAAAGCGCTCGTCGTGATGAGGCATATAAATGAACACCTCTGTTCCCCCCTCACTGTGATGTGGAAGGATCATGACCAGTGGATATTCCTTACAATCAAGGATTGCTTTAGTGTGCTTGGCAATTATTTTAGGGGACTCATGCAAAAAATAAAGACCCTGAAAATTTTCCCATATTCTTTGAGCGCGAGCCGGAAGAATTTTATCAGCAATAAGAATTTCCAAAGCCTGTTGTTTGCGCGATTCAATTAAAGCAGATTCATTGGCAAAAGCGCTGGTTTCCAGTAATGCCTGTTTACTGGCTTTATATAACTCTTTTAGCAGAGTATCCTTCCAGCTGTTCCATAAAGAAGGATTCGTTCCACAGATATCCGCCACAGTTAAAAGATATAAATAGTCGAGGTAATGGAGACTTGGAAGTTTGCTGCTAAAATCCTGGATGGTCTTGGGATCATAGATATCCTGGCGTTGAGCCGTTTGCGACATCAGCAAGTGATTTTGTACAAGCCATATCAGCAGCTCCCGATCATCGTCGTCCAGATTATGGTTGATGGCAAACTGATTTGCTTCAAGTGCACCCAAATCGGAATGATCGCCCCCGCGGCCTTTGGCAATGTCATGGAAAAAGGCAGCCAAATAAATGATTTCCTTTTTCTTGATGGAAGACATAACCGAGGCGGCCAGCGGAAATTTTTGCGAATAAAAGGGATTGAGAAACCGAACAATATTGCGGATAACGTAGAGGGTATGCTGATCGACTGTATACACATGAAAAAGATCATATTGCATCTGCCCCGTAACTGCGGCAAAACAATCAAGATAATGGCCCAGTACCCCATAGCGATTCATGTGCTGCAAGGCTTCAAATGGATTAATTCCCTCCCTGAAAATCGCCATAAAAGCCGAAGTGACGCTTTTCGTAAGTTTAAACCGTCTGTTCATCAGATACAGCTGCTGGCGGATTAGTCTTATGGTGCTAGCCCTCACCCCCAGGATGTCCGGTTTTTTGGCAATCCACAGAAAAAGGCTGATTAGCGCCTGAGGATGCTGGATAAAAACACGGGTATGACGAATTTCAATAAAATTATTGGATAATTGAAAATAATTATCCAGACGCTGAATTCGTTGCTTTTCATGATGCACAATGGCTTCAGAAAACCATTGAAACAGCATTTCGTTTAATTCACGATTACGCTTAATTACGGTGAAGTACGCCTTCATGAACTGCTCAATTCCAAGTGAATGAGAATTGTCGGTGAAATTGAAAAGGCTGGCCAGCTTAAGCTGATGATCAAAAAGAAGCCGTTCTTCCTGTTTGCCGGTTATGGCATGCAGGGCAAAGCGAACGCGCCACAGGAAATGCTGACAGTTGATTAATTCTTCATATTCCTTATCAGTAAAGAAGCCACAGCTAATGCCGTCGGCCAATTTTTTAATACCATAATGCCGTTTTCCAATACATAAGAGCATTTGCAAGTCACGAAGAGCTCCCGGACCATGTTTAACATTCGGCTCAAGATTATATTCGGTTTCGCCATATTTTTTATAACGTGTCTGCTGCTCCTGCATTTTGGCCAGAAAGTAGTCTTCGCTAGGCCACATGTGCAGCGGATGGGTTTTATATTGTAACTCCTCCATCAGACTGCTTTTACCGCAAAGTAAATGCAAGTCGAGTATGCTGGAGATAACTGTCAGATCTTTTTGTGCGAGTTGCGCACAGGCTTCAACTGTCGTAATCTGATGACTTATATTCAGCCCTGCATCCCAGCATTCCTGAATGAAGGATTGAGCGCGTTGAATCTCAATTTTAGATAATTTTTCTGAATGCAATAACAAGAGATCAACATCAGAATGCAATAGTAACTCTCGTCTTCCATAGCTGCCAAGTGCAACCAGGCAAAACTGATTACTCAAATGAAGCCTGTTCTTATAGAATAAGCCTATCAGGCTCTGATCAATGAATTTGACCAGTTTTCGGGTAAGATGACCAATATTGGCCTTTTGATAAAATTCATTACACAGCTCTTCCCTGAACTGTTTTAACGTTTGTTTAAGAACCAGATTAGCGTTCTTCATCACGAAGCGTCAGGATTTCTACCCCGTCATCGGTGACCAGCAGGGTATGCTCCCACTGAGCTGACAGGCTGTGATCTTTCGTCACAACCGTCCATTGGTCCGGCAGTAAACGAGTGTGATGCTTGCCGATATTTACCATTGGTTCAATGGTGAAGGTCATGCCCGCTCGTAATATTTCTCCGGTATCAGGGGTTCCATAATGCAGCACCTGCGGGTCCTCGTGAAACACACGACCAATCCCATGTCCGCAATAGTCCCGCACAACCGAGCAACGGTTTTTTTCAGCATGTTGCTGAATAGCGTATCCAATATCGCCCAGGCGAACACCGGGTCTGACCAGTTCAATGCCAATAAATAAACACTCATAAGCAACCTGGACTACATGACGGGCTTTCACCGAAGGCTGTCCGACAAAAAACATTTTACTGGTGTCACCGTGATAGCCGTCCTTTATAACGGTGACATCAATGTTAATAATGTCCCCATTTTTCAGCGCTTTTTTTCCGGGAATACCATGGCAAACGACATGATTAATCGAAGTGCAAATCGATTTTGGAAAACCGTTATATCCCAAGGGGGCAGGAATAGCCTGCTGCTCGTTGACAATATAGTCATGACAAATTGTGTTTAATTCATCAGTGGTAACCCCTTCTTTCACATAGGGTTCGATCATAGTCAGCACATCAGCGGCCAGTTTCCCGGCGATGCGCATTTTTTGTATCTCTTCAGGTGTTTTAATGCTTACAGGCATAAGAGGTCCATAAAACGGTTAGAGCGGAATATTCACTGAAATAGTAGCATAAGAATTCAATTTCTACATCATGGATTTAGGCGTGTTTTTTATCACCCTTTGCCTTCACAAAGGCGTTGTTGCATAAATGAAGACAGGTGCGCAAAAAACTGTCTTTGCGAGCGTAAGCGAAGCAAACTAACTTCTAATTTTGTCAACATCGATCTAGATTGCTTCACTTCGTTCGTAAAGACGACAGGTTTTCATTTATGAACAACGCCCTTCATAGAGGAAAGGGTGACGACAGACAGGTCAGTAAAGTCCTAGCAGCCCATTTGTTTAAAGAATTCTCTTTTCTTGGTTTCCCATTGAGTCATCAATGTTTGGTATTGCTGCTTTTGCTGATCATTCAGCAAGTTATAAATTTGATTTTTCATGGTGATTTTGGTTTTCATCATGTTGCCAATCAAAGTTGTTTTTTGCTGAATCAGTGAATCTAGTTTACCCTGGTCAAGAGTAGGCGACATCACCAATGCTTTCATCTCTTCGCGAATACTTTTCATTTGTGTCCAATTCGCTTTCATTGCGCTTTTGGCATTGTCTTTAATTGCCTTAATTTTATCTTGCTGATCCTGGGTTAATTGTAAAGTCTGAACCATTTCCTGCCATCGTTGTGCATGAGAGCACAGTTTGCCGCTATCAGTGCTTGCAGCTTGCGAGCTGGCGGCTGGCTGATCAGTTGCAGTGGTGCTGTCTGCATAGACAGGTGCGGCCAATGAGGCAGAGATAAACAATATTGGCAGCAATACTTTCTTGAACATGGTGTTCTCCTTGTTGTTTTAATTTTTATCCAGTTTTGAGTATAGACTCTAAATGAAAATAATTCTTGTTATTCAATTAAACTGATATCCATAATTAACAGGCAAACGAGCTGTAATCACTCATTACGATTGCCGCAAGCGCCTAAATATGATATAACTAGCGCGCTTTTAACGACACACACGTTTCGTCACATAAAGCGGGGTCCCCATGTGGGGTGCTTTATGGGAAGCGTGGAGGCATAACCCTTGGAGAAACAATGAATAACGTTAGTATGCGTGAACTATTGGAAGCGGGCGCTCATTTTGGGCATAGAACCCGTTTTTGGAACCCGAAAATGTCTGAGTATATTTTTGGTTCAAGAAACAAAATTCATATCATCAATCTGGAAAAAACACTGCCCATGTTGAATGATGTCGCCAACTATGTTGGCCGTCTGGCTTCTAACAAAGCTAAAATCCTGTTTGTTGGTACAAAAAGAGCGGCTCAGGAAAGCATTCGTGAACATGCAAAGCGTTGTGGTATGCCTTATGTTGACCATCGCTGGTTGGGCGGCATGCTGACAAACTACAAAACTGTCCGTCAGTCAATTTTCAGACTCAAAGAATTGAAAGAATTACGTGACAAAGGTGCTTTTGAAACTATGATTAAGAAAGAAGCACTGATGTTAAGCCGCGAACTGGAAAAACTGGAGCGTGGATTAGGCGGTATCGAGGATATGGGCGGATTGCCTGATGCTCTCTTCGTTGTCGATGTCGGATTTGAACACATCGCTGTTGAAGAAGCTCGTCGATTAAAAATTCCTGTCATTGGTGTGGTTGATACTAACAACAGCCCAGACAATATTGATTATGTCATTCCAGGTAATGATGACTCCATGCGTGCAGTGGATATTTATGTCCGTGTGGTTGCCGATGCTATTGCAGATGCAAAAAGCGGTAACACAACAGGTGGAGTAGCAAGCAGTGAATTCGTGGAAGTATCGTCTGCCGAGGAAGCTGAAAAAGCGGGTGAATAATTAACTTTGCTAAAGGGGCGCGTTGTCCAAGCATAAATCGGATATGAAGTACCTTCATGTCGATTTATGACTTGTCTGCAGCGCACCCCTTTTTTACTATGTGGAGAATTGAAATGAGTATAAGTGCTGCATTGGTTATGAAGTTACGTGAAAGAACTGGCGCCGGAATGATGGAGTGCAAAAAGTTTCTGGTCGCGACCAATGGTGACATTGAATTGGCCATCTCTGAAATGAGAAAAGCAGGCCAGGCCAAAGCTGACAAAAAAGCCGATCGCATTGCTGCTGAGGGCGTTATTGTGATTTCGCGTTCTGCTGACGGACGTAGCGCAGTCATGCTGGAAATCAACAGTGAGACTGACTTCGTTGCCAGAGATGAGAACTTTACCCGCTTTGCAGAAAAAGTGGCTGCAACAGCTCTGGAAAGTTCTGTCGCCGATGTTGCTGCACTTGCTGGTGAGACATTAAAAGATACTGGCAGCACCGTCGAACAGGCTCGCCAGGAGTTGGTTGCGAAGATTGGTGAAAACATCAAGATTCGTCGTATGGAAAGAATGTCCTGCGATGGTGTGATTGGCTCTTATTTGCATGGCTCAAGAATTGGTGTTCTCGTAGCCCTGAAAAATGGTGACGAAGCACTGGCAAAAGACATCGCAATGCATATCGCTGCCAGTCGCCCGATGGTTGTTAACCGTGATCAGGTTTCTGCTGAAGCAATTGAAAATGAGCGTGAAATCTTTACTGCTCAGGCCAGAGAAAGCGGTAAGCCACAGGAAATTATCGACAAAATGATCGAAGGCCGTATTAATAAATTCATTGATGAAGTCAGCTTGAATGGTCAGCCTTTCGTTAAAGATCCTAATGTAAAAGTGGGTCAGCTGCTGAAAGAAAAAGGCGCTGAAGTCATTGCGTTCCTTCGCTTTGAAGTAGGGGAAGGCATTGAGAAAAAAGAAGACAACTTTGTTGAAGAAGTGATGGCACAGGTTCGTGATTAATGATGAGCGATAATCACTTACAGTTAAAATATAAACGCATTTTATTAAAATGCAGCGGTGAAGCACTGATGGGGAAGGCCCAGTTCGGCATTGACCCCTCAGTGCTGGACCTGATCGCGAATGATGTGGCTGAACTGATCCGTATGGGAGTTGAAGTTGGCCTGGTAATTGGCGGCGGAAATCTCTTTCGCGGGAAAGCATTGTCTGAAGCGGGTTTGGGCCGGGTAACCGGGGATCATATGGGGATGCTTGCCACGGTAATGAATGCTTTGGCAATGAGAGATGCACTGGAACGTATTGACATGCCTGCAAGAATCATGTCTGCTATTCCTATGTTAGGTGTTGTTGATCCCTATCACCGGCGTAAAGCGATTACCCATTTACGTAATGGCCACGTCGTGATTTTTGCTGCGGGAACGGGTAATCCATTTTTTACAACTGATTCTGCTGCCTGCTTACGGGCGATAGAAGTGGGTGCTGATATTGTATTAAAAGCAACCAAGGTTGATGGGATTTACAATGATGATCCAATGATAAATCCAAAAGCCACTCGCTACGATTATTTAAGCTACAGACAAGTGCTCAGCGATGGCTTAAAAGTGATGGATTCAACAGCTATCTGTCTTTGTATGGATCATGGAATGCCGCTTCAGGTGTTCGACTTGTTTGCACCGGGCGCCTTGAAAAAAATTGTATCAGGTGAACGCGTAGGAACTATTGTAGGAGCCAATAATGATTAATGATGTCAAAAATGATGCTGAAAAACGAATGAAAAAATCCGTTGAGTCATTGCAGCATGAATTGACAAAAATCAGAACCGGAAGAGCAAATGCCAGTCTGCTGGATCATATTCAGGTAGATTATTACGGCAATCTCACTCCCTTAAACCAGGTCGCCAATGTCTCTGCCAGTGACTCAAGAACTTTATTAGTCACTCCCTGGGAAAAATCGATGGTGGCTGTAGTGGAGAAGGCAATTCTAACCTCTGATTTAGGGTTAAACCCAGCTACTGCTGGATCAGCAATCCGCGTTCCCATGCCGCCTTTGACTGAAGAACGACGAAAAGAATTGATTAAAGTAGTACGGGGCGAAGGAGAACAGGCTAAAGTAGCTATCCGTAATGTGCGCCGTGATGCTAATAACCAATTGAAGGAACTGGTAAAAGAAAAGCAAATCTCTGAAGATGATGAGCGAAGAGCTGGTGAGCTGATTCAAAAAATCACTGACAAGTACATCGTTGATGTTGATCATGTCCTTTCTGAGAAAGAAAAAGATCTGATGGCATTCTAATTGCCCTGATTTTTTGACTTTTCGATCGCCTCCGTGCCGCGCTTATGTGCGGTACCCACAGAATATGTGCCTTAAGAAGCTTGTGTCTCTCAAAAGCATCCTCTGAATACCGCGCAGCATTATTAGGTAAATAGAATCAAGCAACTAACCTGTCGTCTTTGCGAACGAAGTGAAGCAACCCAGATCGAAACTTGAACAAAGTAAGGATGGATTGCTTCGCTACACTCGCAAAGACGGTTTGTGTGCCCCTTCTTCACTTATGCAACAACGCCTTCCGCGCGCAGACGGCGAGCCCAGAGATGGATCCCCGCCTGGGCGGGGGAGGACAGTGCTCAAAGTGGATTGGAAACAGGGACGTTCTGAAGGGCTTGTTCCTGCTCTCCAGGTACACCGCTTCTCGTATCAGTAAATAATGGGAATCCTGAATTCAAAGAGGAGGGGCGTGTATTCGATCGCCACTGGCCTGCGTTTATTTCTGAATTCCCATTGTTTATCTCTAATGAAGGCTTTGGAGTTATGGTTTCTGTTGGCTCTTGTACCATATCTTGAGTCGCTGAATTGACTAGCTCTAATTTGGGAGCCGCTTTTTTAAAGCTAACCATTCGATTGCGGCTTGGATCTCCATTGCGAATCAATGGCACATCGGGCCCTTCAACAGCATAACCCAGCCCGCATTTAGCCAGACGCTCTTTCCAGTACGTCATTGGCTGAAAGTTTCTGATTTCCCTGATTTCTTTCTGCAATGGAACACCGGTAACCGCATTGAAAATAGTGTGTGCCATATGAGCCATACTCATTGATTCGTCATCAATCACATCATGGTCGACCAGTAAAAACCGCCCATCTTTGCGGAGTACCCTGCGTATCTCAATCAGGAACTTATCCAATTCCTTTTCGGGGAAATGATGTAAACCTACATAACAGGTTATAACATCCGCGCTATTATCCTTGAGATTTGCAAGAGTTGGATGATTGTATCTCAGTTTTTCAAAGCGATGATAGGGTCTTGGAAAACCAGTCTGTATATAATCAGTAATTGAGGGTTCCTTATAAACGGCAACAATTTGCCCCTTGATGGTACGATTATTTTGCTTAAACCCAGATACAAAACGCCCGGGATAGCCTATTTCAACAAGGCCATCAATAGTTGTCATGTCATCTGGTAACAAGGATTGCGCTTGAGCTCCCAAGTCTGTCTTGATGCTGGAAAGGGAGTTTAGTACTCGTCTGAAATCAGTGAGTGCTCCTGGCTTGACTTCAGGCAATCTGTGGCATAACTCCTCATAGATTTCTTCATGGGTATCTTTATATTTCAAGATGTCATCCATTAAGGCGATTAGCTTATCGCTGTCTATTCGCTGAAGTACATTATTTAAAAAGCCTGAAAAGCGCTTCTGGGTTTCCTTGTTTGCCATTACGGCTTTAAAATGATTTACCGCCGGGCTTTTTGTTGCAAGGTATTTTTGGAAGAATCCACTAACAAACAAATTATCAGGATCATATTCCTTTTTAAGCTCAATAAGTTCCGAAGCATAAGGATAGGATTTTTCAAAATCCTCAGGCGAGGAAACATGCTGATAGGGGAGATAATAGCTCCCGCCATGTTTCACTGCGAGTGCCTGCGCCTCCCTTAACCATTTTTGTACTGAAATTTTATCTTCATCGCTCAGAGACTGGTTAAAACAAAGCACCAATGCAAAACGATCGCCGTCGTGAGCATAAGAAAGTGGGGCTGCATCGTGTTTTAGAACAAAGCGGATGGAAGCATTTAGTAATATAACGTCATTGTCCATCAGCAACTGGCCTAATGCCAAGGTGAAAGCCTCTAAGTTTTCTTCTGGAACAAAAAATTCCTGCAGCCATTCACTTTCGCTTACTGCAGGATTAAACATGGCGTTGATAGGAGGCTGCATAATCTCATTGCGAGTCATTGGTGCACTATTGTTGTCCAGTAAGCGTGTTTTTTCCCATTCCCAATAGGTTTTGCGAATGAAGCGAAAACGGCGAGCCAGATTCACCATGATTTGGTTAAATCGGGTTCCGCGGGCTGATTCCATTCTTAAATGTGGCGCTGCAATTGGTTTTGCTGTGCCTTCTTTTACATAATTTACTGCGACACCTGAGCCTAGCAGCTTATCGGGATCTAATGAAAGGCGAAATAAATGCATTTTGATTTTGGGATCTTTCTGCACCGTTTCTCTGAAATAGGAGACATAGTCTTTGAGAGACACGTCAACACCACGCTCGTGCAATAGGTCGTTGTCAGTAAGCTGAATTTTAACACTGACAACCGTAGCCAGGAGTCCCAGACTTCCCGGGATTTTGTCAAACAATGGGTCTTCTGGAGTTAATGTGATCCGTTCCCCTTTGCCGTTGATAATATCCATCGAAAGAATGGTATTTGAAACAGTTCCTTTTGTGTGGTCCCAACCATGAATATTCGTTCCAATAGAACCGCCAACTGAAAATACATTGGAAGCCTGCATGACTTGCAGAGCCAGTCGGTGCTTGTTAGCCTCAAGTTGTATATCTGCCCAGGTCGCGCCTGCACCGACAATGGCAGTTTTCTCCTTTGAGTTGATTTCAACTTCATTGAGTTTTGAAAGATCAAGAGCGATACCACCTTTTACATCTTCAGGGAAATATTGTTTCCCCTGGCTTCTTCCGGCTCCTACAGGCATCATTTTTGTACCACTTCGACGCGCCTGTAGAAAGACTTCCTGTGCTTCTTCAATAGTTTCAGGTTGTTTTATCTCAACATTGGGCGCATGATGAAGACCACCACCGGAGGTAATACCTTTATCTTTACGGTCGGGAGTAAAATAAAAAATTACAAGCTTAGGTGAAAATAAGCCAACAACCGATGCTAGCAAGGCATAAAGATTGCGGCTAAATAAAGTACTGTATTTTTGTTGTTCTATTAAACGTCGCTCCTGGCGCTCGTCACTGGTGAAAAAAGAACCCAGTGCATAACGCAGCCCCAGTGCACCTGAGGTCAGCATATCTAAAAAAGATAGTGGTAAAAATAAGCCAACATAAACCGTCCGGGTTTTAAGATAGCTGAGGAATTGTCCGAGGTAGCTTTTGGGCCAGTTTAAATAGGCTCGATCAATTATCCCTGCAGCAACTGAACTGAAACGTCCTATTCCAGGCATTTTTTCTAAAAAAGTTCTAATACTTAAGCTCAAGGGCATTTTGTTTATCCTTAAAAATTATGAATGAATTTAGTTTCAACACCCTCTTGATTACTGAGCCGATGAAGGGTTTTATGCAGATCTCTTGCGGGTACATCGAAAAGGCAGAATTTTTTTGTACTATCAATGTTGTTCTCATAGGTATAAAGCGGGTCAACATGCCTGACCAGATTGGCCGCTTTTTGCCTTACATTAAGTTTTGCGCCATCCTCGGCCTCAATAATGCACTTGACCTGAACCTGTTCCTGTCCTGCCAGTAATCGGGTATGAATACCGTTTTGGGCCATCGCTTGAACAGCTGGCTGAAAAGCAGCATAGCGCGGAGCACTGATACGGGCATAGACTGAAGTGTATGATTGTCCGTGTTTTTCTTTGATTTTACCCCTTTCGTATACGTGATCATCCACGATTGCCAGCGTATGCTCTTTAGAAAGACTTTCTATTTTGTTCCTAAGCTGACTTTTTGCAACCTCGAAGTCAGTTTCGTCAGGAACATTCAGTTTAACCAGCAAGTCCGTGGTTGCTGGAACCAAATTATTATCCTGATGAAACCACCAGCTCAAGGGGCTAGAGATGAGGCGTCTTGCGAATAATTCTGTTGAAACTACTTTCCAACTAAACCAGTCGCCCCAGGTCCAGTTGTGGCAGGTCTTATACTTTGCCGCCAAGTCTTCATGAATTGCTTTATATTCATGATCGTAAAAAGGTATGGTCTGCAAATCTTTGGCGTATTTCTTGTAAAAATCAGCCAAATGCTGCTGCATTTCGCTAGGATTTTCCTTATTAAAGAAGGGAAAAGTAATTAGCGATAAAAGGGCTTTAGGCAAAAGCTCCATTGTGGTAAAAGCACTGACGAACACGTCCATTACCATATATTCAGAAGAAATTATCTCCCAGTGACTATTGTACTTTCGTGCTGCCTGATATGAATTATAAAATACTCTCCATAATCCCCCGATCTGCCGGAAGTAGGGGAAATGAAACATTGATTTATTTTGCCCCAGGTATTCGCCATACTCACTGGCCATTTCAACGTTTCGCCATTCTGGCCCGGTCATATAGGATTGATATTGCTCTCTCCTATAGCCTTCTTTATCAACTAGCTGTAGACGCTCATTCAGTTTTCTTAAAAATTTACCCACATTCATCCTCCATTTACCAGGTTAAAAATTGATTGATTCCTGAGTACTAGTCGTTCAAAATTGTTTTGACAATAATGGCGCGGATTGTTGCATGGATTCAAAATAGTTGTCAAAGTGTGTAAAGCTGAAGCTATAGTCCCTTGATATTAAACAAATATTTGCTAACATCTATCTGTTCACTTTTTTAAACACACACTCAGGAGAACTACGTGGATAAAATTCAACCCTTATTTACTATTACCGCCACATCGACAGGCGGACGAAATGGCCATAGTGAAACCAAAGACGGTATGGTTTCTGTCAATCTTTCAGTTCCCAAAGATTTAGGCGGTCAGGGAAAGCCTGATACAGCGACGCCGGAGCATTTATTCGCGGCTGGATATGCTGCCTGTTTTGGCGGCGCATTGGATTTCATTGCCAAAATGAACAAAAAAGATGCTTCCAAAGCAACAATTGATTGCAGTGTTTCAATTGGCAAACGTGAACCCACAGGATTTGCTCTGGCGGTTAAAATTAAGGTCGAAGATAAAACCCTGTCCCAACAAGATCTGGAAGCTTTAGTTAAAGAAGCACATGAAAAAATTTGTCCTTATTCGCACGCAACACGGGGCAATATCGAAGTGGACTTTTCGGTAATTGGGGGATAAATCCTGCCAGGCTGTTGGATCCATTCAAGTACATCGGTTTATTTGTTTAACCTGTCTGATTGAAGACTTGCCATATTGCAGAGTCATTAATTTACAGTAGAATGGGGATCATTTAATCAATGGTGTCCTCAAAATGCTACAGCAAGTAAAGACAGAAGGTGGTGTGTTTATTGAGTTTGAGCAACAATCGCTTGTTTATAACAATGCGATTGAGCCCTTGCTCGATAAGCTGGATTCTCAACGGGGCGCTTTATTCGCATCCAGTTTCGAATATCCTGGACGCTATACTTGCTGGGACATCGGTTTTTATAATCCACCGATGGCATTGGTAGTTAAACAACAAAGCGCCTCACTGCAAGCCCTTAATCGACGTGGTGAGATATTATTAAGGATTGCGCAGACTGCTTTAACCAACTCCGAATCAATCACCGTTACAGAAACTACCAAACAGGTTCTACATCTTGAAATAAACAAATCTGAAAAAATTTTCACTGAGGAAGAAAGAAGCCAGCAACCTTCCGTATTTAGTATTATCCGTTGTCTGATAGAGTTGTTTAAGTTGCCCGAGGAACCTTATCTAGGATTATATGGTGCTTTAGGATACGATTTGATTTTTCAGTTTGAGGGTTTAAAACAACATAAAAAAAGAGCCGAAAACCAGCGTGAAATGGTTCTTTATTTCCCTGATGAAATTTATATCGTCAACCATCGAAAAGAAGAGGCCTTTATCCGCCGATATGATTTTCAGTTTCAAGGGGAGTCCACTCAATCATTACCTCGTGACGGACAGTTTTCAGAATATCATGCAGAAAAGCAGCCCGATGTGTTTTGTGACCACAGGGAAGGAGAGTATGCCGCCGTTGTTGAAACCGCTAAAAAACGATTTGCCTGCGGGGACCTGTTTGAAGTAGTCCCCAGTCAGACTTTCTACGCTCACTGTCCACAAAAGCCCTCTGATTTATTTCGTAAAATGCGGACCGTGAATCCTTCCCCTTATGGTTTTTTTATTAATCTTGGTGAGGAAGAGTATTTGGTTGGGGCATCGCCTGAAATGTATGTGCGTGTGACTGGTGATATGGTGGAGACTTGTCCTATTTCCGGCACAATCAAGCGGGGAGGGGATGCCATAGAAGACGCTCATAATATTCAGCTTCTTCTCGACTCGGAAAAAGAAGCATCCGAGTTAACGATGTGCACGGATGTGGACCGCAATGACAAATCGCGAATCTGTGAGGCGGGCAGCGTTCAGGTCATTGGTCGAAGGCAGATCGAAATGTACTCACGCCTGATTCACACCGTTGATCATGTGAGAGGGATATTGCGAGAGGGTTTTGATGCGGTTGATGCCTTTCTTACCCATATGTGGGTAGTTACTGTGACCGGCGCCCCCAAATTATGGGCAATGAATTTTATAGAGGAACATGAGAAATCGCCAAGACGCTGGTATGCGGGAGCAGTAGGCTGGTTTGGTTTTAATGGTAATTTAAATACAGGACTCGTGTTAAGAACTATGCGAATCCAGAAAGGGATTGCTGAAATCAGAGTAGGGGCTACCTTATTATATGATTCAGATCCTGTGTCAGAAGAGCAGGAAACCCGATTGAAGGCTTCTGCATTTGTTGATTTGTTAAAGCCGGCTTCACAAACAATCAGCCTGGGTGTGTCGCAAATGCCTGGAGAAGGTAAAAAAATATTATTAGTTGATCACCAGGACTCCTTTGTTCATACGCTTGCGAATTATCTTCGCCAAACGGGTGCAGAAGTGAAAACCATGCGCTATGATCATGCGCTTGAATGTTTAAAATCGGAATCCTTTGACCTGGTGGTGTTGTCGCCAGGACCTGGTTGTCCGGCTGATTTTGAATTGAATAAAACCATTGCTACAGTCATTGAACAGGGAATTCCTTTGTTTGGCGTTTGTCTTGGATTGCAAGGTCTGGTGGAGTATTTTGGGGGAAAACTGGAAACGCTGACTTACCCGATGCATGGAAAAGCATCGGAAATCAGAGTGGAGAATGAATCAGCCTTGTTTAAGGGACTTGGCAATTCATTTACAGCGGGTCGTTATCATTCACTGTATGCTTCACGCCCGAGCTTCCCGGCAGAGCTTAAAATAACGGCAGCAACCGAGGATGGGGTTATCATGGCGATTGAACATCACAGCAAACCGATTTATGCCGTACAGTTTCATCCCGAGACTATTTTATCGCTAGCGAATCAGGCGGGATTTAAAATAATCAGTAATTTAATGGACTTAATTAATGAGATTGAAAGGACGACTGTGGAATAAAGTAGTCAGTGTTTACTTTATTTCGATTCTATTAGGGATATTGACCGGCCTGGCAGGTTCTTTATTTCAGATGGCCATCACGCATGTAAGCCAATTTATAAGCTGGGTGAAGTCATTCACTCAGGGACAATGGCTTATTACGCTGATGATTACCGTTTTTTTCACTGTACTGATGGTGATTATCGCATGGGCACTGGTTCGCTTCATCGCAGCAGAAGGGGCAGGAAGTGGGGTGCAGGAAATTGAAGGCACCTTGCTGCATAAACGACCTATTCATTGGCGGCGCTTGCTCCCTGTCAAATTTATTGGCGGCGTTTTAGCAATAAGTGCAAAGATGGTGGTCGGGCGTGAAGGACCTACTATTCAAATGGGCGGCAATCTCGGAGCGATGCTGGGAGAGTGGTTCAAGATACATAGAAATCGTCGTGACACGCTCATTTCAGCAGGAGCCGCTGCGGGTCTTGCCACCGCTTTCAATGCACCTTTAGCAGGTGTCCTCTTCGTAATTGAGGAGATGCGCAACGAATTTAACTTCAATTTCACCAACTTCAAAATGGTGGCTATCTGCTGTGTGATGGCTACCATTACCGGCCAATTGATTATGGGAACGGCGCCGGCAATTCCAATGGCTGTGTTTACTGAGCCAAGTCTGCATTCTTTGTGGTTATTTTTTCTGTTCGGATTAATCATGGGATTTGCAGGTTTAATATTTAATATTTGTTTGATGAAATGTCTGAGATTAAGTGATCGATGGAGTACCCCTCAGAAATTTATTTATGTTGCAATAACTGCCTGTCTGATTGGAATTTTTACTGTAATGTATCCCCCGATTGTCGGAGGAGGATATGACATTATTGAACAATCTTTAACCCTTTCTCCGCCGGTGTATTTGTTGTCGCTGTGGATTTTACTTCGATTTGTGACCACATTGATGAGTTATACCACCGGAGTGCCGGGAGGTATCTTCGCGCCGATGCTGGCACTGGGTACTCTGGCCGGCCTGGCGTGTTATAACATGCTGCTGTGGTTAATTCCCGAACTGGACATTCACCCCGGCATGTTTGCTGTGGCCGGGATGGGGGCACTTTTTTCAGCCGCTGTACGAGCTCCAGTGACAGGAATTATTCTGGTTGTGGAAATGACCCAGAATTATTCCCTGATATTGCCTTTGATGGTCAGTTGCCTGACTTCAACAACCGTTGTCCAGTTAGCTGGTAATGAGCCTATTTATACCCAACTGTTAAGGCGGACGCTTAAGAACGCCTGATGTTCACAGACTGATAACAATCTTGCCAAAATGCCTGCCATCAAGCATATGCTGCTGGGCTTTTTCTATTTCCGCGAATTGAAAGACGGAATCAATGACGGGTTTGAGTTTGCCGTTCTGCAAAGCAGTTCCCCAGCGTGTATGCGCTGCCTGCCATAAGCTAATTTTATCGGAAATGGATTGCGACCTTAGTACAAAGCCCTGAATTTTTAAACGTTTTCTCATTAAAGTCGCAAGGTCAAGTTCCACATTTCGCCCCAGCATTGAAGCAATTTGAATCATGCGTCCAGATGGTTTCAACAGTTTGAGATGCTTATTGAAATAATCCCCGCCCATATAATCCAGAACAAAATCCAGTGAATCAGGAGCAATCAATTCTGCAAAATCGTCTTGCCGATAATTAATAACCCGGGATGCTCCCAGCGAGATTGCCTGTTCGGCTTTGCTCGAATTACTGGCAGTTGTTAACAGATTCACCTGAGTGAGTCTTGCCATTTGGATGGCCATGGTTGTAATGCCGCTGCCTGCTGCATGAACCAGCATGTTTTCATGACTCGACAGATTTCCCAACTCGAAAAGCGTAGCGTTGGCGGTGGTTAATGCTTCAGGAATGGCCGCTGCATATTCAAATGACCAGTCGGCAGGCATTTTTTCTGCAAGGGATTGATGAATGGGGCAGTATTCAGCATACGCGCCGCTGCCTACCAGTCCATAAACGGCATCGCCAGGTTCAAAACGAGTAACCTTAGACCCTGTTGCCACCACTTCACCCGCTGCCTCAAGCCCGGGGATTGCCGATTCACCAGGCGGGGGCGGGTATTTGCCCTGACGCTGCATTAAATCAGCCCGGTTCAAGGCGATTGCTTTTACTTTAACTAATATCTGGTGGTCGTTGATTGCGGGTATTTTTTCTTTAGCTATCGTGAGCTGATGATTTTTATCAATAAGGATGCAGCGCATGAAATCAGGAGGTGGATTAATCATTGAATTCTGTCCCTGTCTTTAATATGGTAAGCGGTCGGTATATAATTTTGTTTCTATACATAAAATGGTTGCCTGATGGCAAAGTTTACATCACACAAAAAACTGGCGCTATTGTTCATAGCTCCCCAGTTACTGATTACCCTGATTTTTTTTATCTGGCCTGCCTTCATGGCGTTAGTTCAGTCGGTCTATTTTAGTGATGCCTTTGGGCTTAAACAGCAATTTGCCGGTCTCAGTAATTTTGTCGATTTGTTTCTGGATCCGGAGTTTTCCCGCGCCATTCTGATTACCCTTATTATTGCTTTTTCCACTGCAGCAGCGACGATGGGCTTTGGTTTGCTGCTGGCTTATCTTGTTTTCAACCGGAAAAAAAGCCAGCGGATCTACAAAACATTATTATTATGGCCTTATGCAGTAGCTCCGGCGATAGCGGCTATTCTATGGCGCTTTTTGTGCCAACCGGGTATGGGCTGGTTTTCAGGTTTAATGGAGCATTTTGGCATCCATTTTAATTACCTCACCCATCCAGGCCAGGCTCTTATTGTCATTATTATTGCTGCCAGCTGGCAGCAATTCAGTTATAATTTTCTTTTTTTTCTCGCGGCACTCAAATCACTGCCGCGCTCGTTGATTGATGCCGCTGTAATTGACGGCGCTTCATCCTGGCAGCAATTCTGGCAGATTATCTGGCCCTTGCTATCTCCGACTACTTTTTTTCTGTTGATCATGAATCTCATTTATGGTTTTTTTGAAACGTTTGGAATCATTGATATTCTGACCAGCGGCGGCCCAGGCACAAGTACGAGTACCTTGATTTATAAAAGTTATCGTGATGGATTTGTGGGTATGGATCCGGGGAGCTCAGCGTCTCAGTCTGTTATATTGATGCTTTTGGTCGTCATTCTTACTCTTTTGCAATTTTATTTTCTTGAAAAAAGGGTGCACTATAAATGATAAAATTAAATCGTTTGCTCCCGCATATTTTTCTCACAGGATTTATTATTTTTTTGTTTTGCCCTTTATATCTGGCTCTGGTCGCAGCGAGCCATGAAGGAAGTGCAATGATGCAGCAGTCTGTCCCAATGGTTCCCGGAGGTCTGTTGTTAAGCAATTTAAAGACGGTGCTCACGCAGGGCGTTGCCTCAACTGGCGGTCAACCCATCTGGCGTTTGTTACTGAACAGCTTTGTGATGGCTTTTTCAATCGCCAGTGGAAAAATCATTCTCGCCCTGTTGTCAGCCTTTGCGCTTGTCTATTTTAAATTACCGGGTAAATCGTTTATTTTTGGACTGATATTTGCCACTATGATGCTGCCGGTAGAGGTTCGTATTGTGCCCACTTTTCAAATAGTAGCTTCAATGGGCTGGCTAAATCATTATAGCGGCCTGACTTTTCCCTTAATGGCTTCAGCAACCGCGACCTTCCTCTTCCGACAATTCTTCAAGACCGTCCCCAATGAGTTAATTGATGCGGCGACTCTTGATGGAGCAGGGCCTGTCCGCTTTTTCTGGGATATATTATTACCTCTTGCAAAAACGCAAATTGCTGCTTTGTTTATCATTTTGTTTGTTTATGGCTGGAACCAGTATTTATGGCCTTTAGTAATTACCAGTGACTCCAGTGTTGCAACCATTGTTATGGGAATACGTTATCTGGCAGGGGTAGCAGATCAGATCCCGCAATGGCACTATATTATGGGAGTTGCATTATTGGCGATGCTTCCTCCATGCATTATAGTGGTGGTTTTACAACGCTGGTTTGAGCAAGGATTAACACATTAATGGCTACGGTCAAACTTCTGCATGTAAGTAAAGATTATGACAAACAGCAAATTCTTTGCGATGTTAATTTAAATATCGAGCAGGGCGAGTTTGTCGCAATCATTGGCCCATCCGGCTGTGGAAAGTCAACTTTATTAAGATTGGTAGCAGGCCTTGAAGAGATAAGTTCCGGGCAGATTTTTTTTGATGAACAATGTGTCAATAATATAGCGCCTTCCAAACGAGATATTGCGATGGTTTTTCAGAATTATGCGCTCTATCCTCATATGACCTGTTTTGAAAATATGGCTTATGGTCTGAAAATCAGGGGAATGACTGCGGATTCAATTAAAAGAAGAGTCCTGGATGTCGCAGAAATGTTGCAGATTAGCGCCTGTCTGCAACGCAAACCGCAGGCATTGTCAGGCGGTCAAAGGCAGCGAGTGGCGATGGGGCGCGCGATTGTCCGCTCGCCCGCCGTTTTTCTGTTTGATGAACCCTTATCCAATCTGGATACAAAGTTGCGCAATGAAATGCGTTATGAAATACGAAAGATTCACCAAAACCTTGCAACCACCAGTATTTATGTTACCCATGATCAAACAGAAGCAATGACAATGGCTTCCAAAGTAGTCGTGTTAAATCAGGGTAGAATTGAACAGATAGGTTCTCCACAGGAGCTCTATCAGCAACCCCAGTCATTATTCGTTGCAGGATTTACCGGTCATTATCCAATGAACCTCATACCTGCCCGACTCGATAATGGCAGCGGTAAAATATCGTCCAGGCTTGGATTTGATCTGCCTGTTCCAAATAGTTCCAATACTCTTGTCGATGAGGTAATCATCGGTATTCGCCCGGAGCATCTTCGTATTAATAGAGACTCAGCAAGGCCAGCTATCCGGGTGAAAATAGAGTATATTGATGATTTGGGAGCTGATAAACTGATTCACGCACAAAGTTTGTGTGGTACAACACAATTTGCAATCAGAGCATCAGCAGATGAACCAATTAGTGATAATCATCTTAATATCGAATTAAATATCGCCAAAGCAAATTTGTTTGATAGTAAAACCGGATTACGAATGGGAGGATGGCATGAGTCAAAACAACACAGCGTTGCGTAATATTAACAAGCCACATTATAACTACTGGCAGGCTCTGGTTCTCTCATTTTTCAGCAGTCGATTGTATGTTGATGTCGGCAAGCGCTGGTTTGGATTGGGAATTGTATACTTATTTATTGCTATATTGGTGTTCGGAACCCCCTTTGCCCTGAGAACCACCAATGATTTCAATATTTTCTTTGATCAGCAGTTGCTAACCCCTCTTAAAAAAATGCCGCCTATCACAATTCAAAATGGCTTTGTCAGTTTTGATAAACCCATGCCCTATGAAATAAAAAATCAATCAGGTCAGGTTGTTTCAGTCATTGACACAAGCGGAACTGTGACCGGACGCAGTGAGAAGTATCCTTATCTCACGACGCTTATTTCTAAAAATCAATTGTCCTTCTGGCCGCCATCGCCCCAGTTTTTCTTTATGAATCAGGCACAGCCACAGTCGGATACGCCGATAGTGCAAATATTTCCGCCACAAATGAATGAAATTTTCGATGGGAGCAAATGGATAGCTTCTTCAGGGATCGAAACAGTAAAATACCTGTCATTGATTATCATTTATCCGACAGTCATTCTGATATTCTTCGTGATGTTTCTAACGTTTTTCCTGGTGTTTGGAATGATTGGACAGCTTGTATCCCGATTGTTTTATAAACTGGATCTGAGTTACTCGCAATCCTGTCGTTTACTGGCAGTCGGAGCAACACCGTCAATCGCAATTTTACTGTTGATGCTGGCAGCGAATTTACCCATTCCTGGCTTAGGCGTGGTTATTATTCTTGTTCTTTCCTTTTATTTCAGTTTTGCCGTCATTTCATTACGTAATGAAAGTAAAAAGCTGGTGCTTTCGTGAAGGAAACAATCCATTTTGCGCATGGAAATGGTTTCCCATCACCTTGTTATCATCAGCTCCTGACTGCATTAAAAACCCGGTACGACTACTGCTATGTAGATCGTATCGGGCATGATATTCGTTTTCCAGTAACTGAAAACTGGCACTGTCTGGTTGATCAAATAGCAGAGAGCGTCAAAGAAAACTGCAAGCCCCCGGTCATTGGAGTAGGGCACTCGCTTGGCGGTGTATTATCCTTAATTGCTGCTATAGAGCATCCGGAGTTATTTTCCGCTGTTGTCATGATTGATTCTCCTTTGTTAAACCGGTTTAAATCAAGGATGGTTAAACTGGCAAAAACCATTGGTCTGATCGATAAAGTGACGCCAGCCGGACGAACTCGGGGCAGGAGGCAGCATTGGCCTGATAAGCAACAACTATCGGATTATCTTAAAACCAGAGCGCTTTTTTCGAGTTTTCGAGATGATTGTCTGAAAGATTATATTGAATATGGCTTTTGCAAAGATGAAGAGGGTTATTCACTGCGATTTGACCGGGACATTGAATACTCGATTTTTCGGACTATTCCACATCAATTTCATCAATATGAAGGTAAATTAAAAATTCCGGCTTTCCTTATTTACGGAGATCGAAGTGATATTGTCAGCCAGTCTGACGTGAGTTACATGAACAAGCACTATGGTATTGTGAGCCAGAAAATGAAAGGAACTCACATGTTGCCAATGGAAAATCCAGAGTTACTTGCCGAGCAGATTTTCAAACTACTTGACCTTAAAAAAACGGGAGATAAACAAAAACAGAGTCAAAATGCGTAATTCTGGCAAAAAACCATTAACCCACTATATACTTAAGATCACGAGACTGTTCATTCAACTGGTGTCCTGCTAAGCGAAATCCATTTCACCTACAGATTCTGTGGCAACAATGGATCCTTCGCATGAACCAGTTCTGTTAACACCCTCTGGGTCTTTGATTATTATTGACATTGCTAAAAGGAGATGAATGTGTTGCTCAATCTAATTATAACAGCAATCCTGATATACGGATTTTATCAATTGCTGAGCCGACAGGCGTCAATTGTAGTCTGGACAATCAGTTACGCGATTGTTGCCTTACTTTTTATGAAATATTCTTCCTTAGGGTGGTTTGCTCACACATTATTAGGCCTAGGATTTTTAATGTTGCTGGCAGGTGCCATCAAACCCTTAAGACGACAATTAATCTCCAGCCGTGTATTTAAGGTGGTAAGTAAAGCAATGCCCACTATGTCGGCCACTGAGCGTGAAGCGCTTGAAGCAGGAACGGTCAGCTGGGAAGGTGATTTGTTTAGCGGAGCCCCTGATTTTAAGCAATTGTTAAATGCACCGGTAAGTCGATTGTCTGATGCGGAACAGGCTTTTATCAATGGCCCGCTGAGTGAGTTATGCCGCATGCTGGATGATTGGGATATTACCCATAATCGTACCGACCTGCCTCCTGAGGTCTGGCAATTCATTAAGGAGAAAGGCTTTTTAGGAATGATTATTCCCAAGGAATACGGCGGCCTTGATTTTTCTGCGACTGCCCAGGCCTTTATTCTGGCGCGAGTTTATGGGCGCTCCATTTCTGCTGCAACAACTATTTCCGTGCCCAATTCATTAGGCCCTGCTGAATTACTTTTGAAGTATGGTACGAAAGAACAGAAAGATTACTATCTGCCTCGATTAGCGGATGGACGTGAAGTACCCTGTTTTGCTCTGACTGGCCCCAATGCCGGGTCTGATGCGGCTTCTATACCGGACAAGGGAATTGTCTGTAAGGAAATGATTAATGGTAAAGAAGTTTTAGGAATTCGTCTGAACTGGAACAAGCGATATATTACACTGTGCCCGGTCGCGACGGTAATTGGTTTAGCCTTCCGATTATTTGATCCCGAGAACCTGCTGGGTAAAGGCCATGATGTAGGTATTAGTTGTGCGTTAATACCCTCGACTACACCGGGTGTCATCAAGGGTAGAAGGCATTTTCCATTGAACACTGCGTTTCTCAATGGTCCTACTCAGGGTAAGGATGTTTTCATTCCCGTAGATTATCTCATCGGCGGGGCTTCTATGGCAGGCGCGGGCTGGCGCATGCTGATGGAATGCTTAAGTGCCGGCAGAGCGATTTCCCTTCCCTCCAGTGCAATGGGTGGATCTCAGGCCGGAGCTTTGGCCAGTGGTGCATATGCCCGAGTCAGAAAACAATTTAATCAGGCAATCGCCAATTTTGAAGGCATTGAAGAGCCTTTGGCGCGCATCATGGCCAATACCTATATTATTGATGCAGGGCTAACAATGGCTGCATCAGCAATTGATCACGGTGCCAAGCCCTCAGTTGCCGGAGCCATTCTTAAATACCAGACCACTGAAAGAGCCCGTCAGGTGTCTTTAGATGCGATGGATATACATGGCGGTAAGGGAATATGCCTTGGCCCTAATAATTATCTTGGAAGAGGCTATCAGAATGCACCGATTGGAATTACTGTAGAAGGCGCTAATATTCTCACCCGTAATCTGATTATCTTCGGACAAGGCGCTATTCGCTGCCATCCTTATGTATTCAGGGAACTCGAAAGTGTTCGTGAAAATGATCTGACGGCTTTTGATGATGCTTTCTGGGGACATGCCGGCTTCGTCATGGCTAATCTGGCTAAATCAATAGTCTATGCCTTCACTGATGGGCGATTCACAAAGGCTCCGCAGAGTAAAGCGAAGCGTTATTATCAGCTCATCAACCGCTATAGTGCCAATCTGGCGTTTACAGCAGACTTCTGTATGGGGATATTGGGAGGCGCTTTAAAACGCAAGGAAAAAATTTCCGCACGTCTGGGTGATGTTTTAGGTAACCTTTACCTCGCATCCGCAGTACTGAAACGCTATCACGACGATGGAGAGCCAGCAGCTGACCTGCCCTTGGTCGAGTGGTGCTGCCAGCACTTACTGCATGAGTGTGAGCGTGCCTTCAGAGGGGTTATTACCAATTTCCCGGTCCGCTGGGGGCGCATCCTGCTAAAAATGATACTGATGCCTTTCGGCAGCAAACGTCATTACCCTGCGGATCACCTCGGCCATAAACTTGCCAGACTGATGTCAGAGCCTAATGAGACTCGCGATCGAATGGCGCGTATTGTATTTAAAGAGCCCTTGGCCAATTGCCCTGTTGGGCGTTTGGAAGATGCCTTTCATAAAATTTATGCGGCGGAAAGTCTCGAGCGAAAAATCAGTAAGGCCGTCAGAGAGGGAATGCTGCATTCATTGACTTTACTCGAGCAAATCGACGAAGCTGAGGCTGCTGGTGTTTTAACCGCAGAGGAAGCAGTCAAAATGCGTGAAGCTGAACAGGCCCGTCAGGCAGTAATTGCAGTGGATGATTTCAGTGATGAAGAGTTGCGCCGTACTGCAGCCGATAAAAACAATATGAAGCAAAGAAAAGTGTTATCAACGCATGATGATTTGCCGATAGAAGCTGCGTAAATATCACTTGTTTCCTGCTTTCCTGTATCCCGCAATACTTCGCGGGATACAGGAACTTGTAAATGAACCGCTGAGTGGATAACTGTAATCCTTGTCTCTGATTAGAAAATATTAGCTCCAGTTACGTCTCCTATCGCAGTTGCGGTGGTGGAGGGTAAATTGATGCTGCAGGATCCATCCGCCCCAAATTCAGCATAACCTACATAATTGGCAAGCTTATTAACTACTGAGGGTACAGTAAATTCTCGCACCACCTCATTTAAAATGAAGGGGGTAACGGATTTATCAATACAGCGAAAACGTAAGTAGTATGTTAATCCCGGCATTGCGGACATACCGAAATTATATACTGCAAAGTAGGAACGTCCCACAGGCGTTGGCAGATTGGAGTTAACCTGATAGATATTTTCAGGACCATTACCTGGAATATCATCCACATCCAGCTCAAAATTATCCTGAATTTTATTACCATAATAGATGTGGCTTGGGGTAGGCAAGGTAGGGAATAATGCATGGGCATCAATATCGCCGTTGCGTGACCATTCCAAAGTAAATTGCACGCTGCCGCATCCACCCACTTCATTAAAGACATGCATTGTATTATTCAAAGGATAACCGGGGCTAGTAGGAAGACAAGAACTACACCCATCAGTAGGATTGGTGATCGGATTGACATTACTTTGAAGCAATAATCCCGCGCAATATCCAGGCGGTGTAAACGCAAGAACCCGAACCAGGCTATTGACCACATTAGTATTGGAACCCTGAACTGAAATAGCTGTGGTTTCCGCGAGACCGCCTGGTTGGATATTGTAAGTACAACTGCTGTAGGGGGCAAGCGTACTGGTACAGGTAGAGGCTGCATAATTCACTGTCAGTCCACTGCTCGGCGGGATGGAGATAGTTAAATTTTCAGCCGTAGCATTACTATTGTTAAACACCTGAATGTTTTTTGCCCCGTCTCCAGCGATAAGAAGAAGGAGTGAAGGATTTAGACTTAACAAGGCAGGTTGCGTTTGTGGGTTCGCAGATACAAGGTGGATTCTAAGGCCGTCGTTGAAACCGGGCTGATAGCACTGCAAAGGCGCATATAGATCGCAAAGGATGGGGCCGCCGATGACATCGGCTTGAAGAGCTTGCCCATTAATAGTTAAAGTCAGCAGACAGGACTGAAGATAGCCCAGTGTTTCGGTACATCCGGAAGGAAAAATTCCGCGAATTGGCTGCATTCTTAAAGTATGAGGTTTACGCGATTGATTAGTTACTGTGTATTGTACAGTTGCACTGCCTGTTGTTTCCACCGTGGTATTGGCTGGGAATCCTGGCACTTGCGCAAAAGTCCATAATGGTACTCCTGCATTGAGTTTACTGCCAAACAAAAGCATTGAGGCAGCAAATAATGGATGTTTGATCTCCATAATCTTCATAATATATCCTTAATTTTAAAGTGAATTGGGTTCTGCTTGAAGAGTATCCTGAGAGGCCCATTTTAAATAACCCGCAATAGCCATAATGGTATAGAGGAACATTAGAAGGGCGTGAAAAGGGATTTGTTTGTAAAAATACATATAAGCATATATTGCATCGGTAATAAACCAGACAAGCCAGGTAAAGATGATTTTATAACACATCAGCCACTGCCCCATAATACTAAGCGCCGTTGTGAGTGCATCAAGGCTTGCTACAGTTGAATCAGTATATTGTCGCAACAGGAAATAAATAACAAGGTATAAGGCAGTAGTGATCAGTAACAGGAGAGCGGCCTGATGCACTGATAACCATTTAACTTTAAACTTTGCGTTGGGAGTTCTGTTCCACAGCAAAAAGCCGTAAAAGCTGTTTAACAAATAAAAGATTTCAAGCAGTGTGTCGGCATAAATCCCTTTACTAAAATAGAGAATGCTGTTTATCGTAGTGGCAAACATGCTGATTATCCACGCTTTCCTGTCCATTTGAATGAAATACCAGGTGGAAAGTAACGATAAAATAGTTCCTAAGAGATCCAGTAGCATGTATATTATTACGATAGTTAGAAAAACGTTTCCCGCCAGGCGGTAAGCAAGAGATGTATTCTATCATTAAATGTTAAATTTGATGAACTTATTTACTATTTTATATTTTTGAGTAAGGAAACCCTTAATGAAAAAACAGACTGCTTTACTTGCACTCACCACTAGTATTTTTGCCAGCTACTCTGATGCAGGTACCATGGGACCGGTCGAAGCTAAAGACTGGACCTGGGTTAGTTCTTTCAGTGCGGGACCTGCCTGGGCAAGAGCTGGCGATACTCAGACTTTTTTCCTTGCGCCCGAAATTGAAAAAACCTATGTCGCCAGAAAATCGACTAAAGCCCTGGCTGTTGCTGAGTTATTCTTTGGCGCCCAAAAGAGTCTGTCTGATCAGTGGTCAGGACAATTAGGGATTGAACTTGCCACCACCAGCCGAGTTAGGTTGCAAGGTAATATCTGGGATGATGCTGATCCTTCGTTTGACAATTACACCTATAGCTATAAGGTCAAACATAACCGTATTGCCGCAAAAGGCAAATTACTACTCGACAAAGGCTATTTTGTAATTCCCTGGGTTAGCGCCAGTGTGGGTGCAGGCTTTAATCGCTCCTATGCATTTCAGAATACACCGACAATTTTTGAAGCCGTTCCTAATGCGGATTTTGCAGACCATACCAAGACCACTTTTGCCTATACGCTTGGCGCCGGTGTACAGAAGAGTTTAAACGAACATTTTCAGGTGGGCGTTGGCTATGAATTTGCTGATTGGGGTAAAAGCGAACTCGGACGTGCTGCGGGGCAAACACTTAATACCGGCCTTCAGTTAGATCATTTGTACACTCATGGTGTACTTTTTAATGTGACCTGGCTGGCCTGATTCATAAGCCGATATACTTATTCCCTGGTTCCATAAGTATCTGCCCATCCCCCCTACGCCCTGCGGCTTGTCCGCAGGGTCCAGTGTTTCTCTATGAGTTTTCTGGATCCCTCGGACAAGCAGAGGGAGTAGAGGCTAGGAGCATACTCTGTTTTCAGAGATGTGTAGATACCTATCGGCTGGTTCGCGGGTTCCGGGATTCCGTAAGCTTACTGGGAAATTTTCCAAATATCTGATAGGCTTAGCATATAAGCTTGCTAAGGAGATAGCTATGTATAAAAGGGTGTTATTCGCTACTGATTTTGATGAAGTAGGAGTTAGAGCGGCGCAGAAAGCAAAGAAAATTGCTGATGAGAATGGAGCTGATCTGTTGCTAGTGCATGTTGTGGAACCCATTCCGGCTTATGCCTATCCTGGTTTTGCAGGCTTTGCTGAGGTTGAAGTATCTATTCGTGAGCAGGCTGAGAAAGAGCTGGCTGCTCTTGCTAAAAAACTCGGTGTCGATGCAGCTCACTGTATGATCGAGTTTGGCTCTACTAAAAACGAAATACTCCGGGTGGCCCAGGAGAAAAATATTGATTTAATCGTTACCGGCAGTCACGGCAAGCATGGCCTGGCCTTATTATTAGGCTCTACCGCTAATGCTATTCTTCACGGTGCGGAATGTGATGTTCTGATTGTCCGTTCTGCGAAGGATTAGTTAATAAGCGTAGGTCGGGCGCTTCGCCCGACAGTACATTTTTAATCAAACTCAACAAAAGAACGCCATATTGATAAAATGTCGGGCGAAGCGCCCGACCTACTTTATGGTTAAAACTTGTGAAGTGTCCTGCTCACGTTGTCTTATGGCGAAGACGGAGTGTCCGAGACAAGTTCTATCTCTGTTTGTTTTGTTTCCACCACTTCTTCGATCGTAATTGATGGTTTTTTGCTGACTGGCTTTTTCCAGAAAAATGAATAAAGTGAGTCTTTAAAGCCAGGTGCATTTTCTGATTTAGCTTCTTCTTTTGGTGGGGCAATTAGAGAGGCAAGAAACTCAGGCAGTTCAACCTTCAGATTTTTAAACTCGCCCGATTTGAGCAGTTCCTCAATGGTTTTGGCCGGCGATAAATTTGGCAAATACACCAAAAGTAACCTTAGCAGACCGACATTGGTAAAGGCAGTTAGTAGCAGGCGATAAAAAAACATCGTAGTAAGTGTTAGAAAATCGTGCTGCAAATCAGGACGATTACGAAGTTTGGCATAGTGCCAGAACATGGTCATTGCTTGCTGACCCGCAATTACCGCAGCCAGCTTCCCCCAATAGGTGGGATCGTTTGCTGATATAATCATTACCAGTAAACGGGTCCAGTCTACATAATTATTATACAGTGTATACATCTGGCTAGCTTTTAAAGCAGCAACATCCGCGGGCTTCAAATTCCATTCTGTAAAAAAATTGCGCAGCAATTCAAGGTTCATGGTGTGAATCCCCATACACCATCCTCTGGCTCGCTGCTTATAGAGATTTTGATCCGGCCCTAAAACAGTTGTGGGTACTTCGGTCGGAAACACATAATTGGCATCAAAACGCTGACGATAACCTAAACGAGCGGCACGAATACCCGTTTCAAGATCTTCGGCGATGAAGCGAGTGCTATGGGTTAATAATGTTCTTAACAAGACTGATATTTTCCAGAGAGCAATAGCGCCATGCGGATATAAAGCACCATGAAAGCGATCCTCAAACATTTTAAAATGATCTGCCTGCTTGTACTCAATAGATTGAAATTGCACTAGTCTGGATGGTGTTTCTTGCTTGGAAATAGCCATAATGGGATAGAAAATCCCTTTAAATTTTTCATTCTCTAACAAGCTTTCGTTAAATTTAAAATTAGATGGCGGATGGACGTCATCGTCACTCATCAGCGCAAATTCATGGTGATCTGCCTGAGCTAAAATAAGTCCAATAAATTGGGCAACTGTTTTGTTTCCACGACTATGCCAATAGTAATTAATTTGTTCGGATACCGATTTTGCAATGCTGAATGTATTGTCGGTGGGCTGCTCGCAGTTCCCATTGTCAATAATATAAATTTGCTCGGGTTCAACAATTTTTAAATACGCTCTGAGCGTAGCTTCTATTTCCTTGGAACTGTTGTGAGCAACGATGATTACAGCCATTTTTTTATTGTGAGCTTTAATGGCTGCCTGAGTGTTTTCCTCCTCAAGCTGGATTTCCACGTCTGCTGGCTCGGGGGCTTTCTCTGAAACCTCAGGAAGTTTATCCGGATACCTGGTGAAAGCCATAGTAACCAGCATCAATAGGGGTTCAAAACCATATAGGATAGCCATTAAAGGAATGAGATTGGATTTAACCGCGCGAACCAGATATTCAAAAAAACCCACATTAGTCTCTACAGCTACAACTGCTGCAATGAGTAATGCATAAAACAGAAAGAAGAATAGTTTGCGTAAAGTGAATGGGAAAATAATTTCGCGGGGATCAAAAATAGATTTGATAAAATTCCAGTCCATTGAAGGGGTAAGTTTCATGAGTAACTCAATATCTCAAAAATTAATAAATTGCCATTTCCTGCTGATGCAGTGGCATAGTAATGCCAATTGACAGGAGATAACCTCAAAAAAAGCAATAATTTTAAAGAATTTAATCGTGAAATGAAATAAAGCGACAGTTATTAAACAGAGAGCTAAACTTTATAATAAGGAATTTCGCAAACTGCGATAAAAATCGGTATAATTGAAATTTTATTCTTAAAGTTATCATATGAAGATTCTAGCTGGATTACATCGTTTTCCATCAGATATGGGATGTGTAGCAACAATCGGTAATTTTGATGGCGTACATTTAGGGCATCAGGCCATCCTGAAAAGATTGCAGCAAAAATCAAGGGAATTGAATTTGCCCTCTGTTGTATTGACATTTGAACCGCAGCCCGCCGAGTTTTTTCTTGGAAAGGACACTTTGGCGCGATTATCTACTTTCAGAGAAAAGGTAGAAATTTTTTCCAGATACGGGATAGATTATATTTGTCGGTTAAAGTTCAATAGTGAAATGGCTTCAATGAGCGCTGAAACCTTTGCAAAAAAGTATCTTCTCGATTTATTACAACTGCGCTATTTAACAGTGGGCAATGATTTCCAGTTCGGGGCCAACCGTCAGGGAAATGCGCTATTATTAAATGATTATTTCAAGGCTCAAGGCCGGGAATTAGAGATATTTCCTGATTTTGAGATAAATGGCAAACGAGTCAGTTCCACCCGAATCAGAAAACTGTTGAAAGAGGGCAGGCTAACTCAGGCTGCCAGTTTACTAGGCCGTACTTACAGCATTTCCGGGCGGGTGGTTGTCGGAAACAGGCAAGGTCACAAATGGGGAATTCCCACAGCGAATATAGCCCTTAACAGAAAAATACCTCCGTTTACAGGTGTGTTTTGCGTCGAAGTGAAACGGTGTAACGGCAAGATATATCATGGTGTCGCCAATTTGGGAGTTCGCCCAACAGTTGACGGTACTAAAACAGTATTGGAAGTTCATTTGCTCAATTTTCAGGAAAACCTGTATAGTGAACGATTACAAGTATTTTTCTTGCATAAATTAAGAGATGAAATAAAATTTTCCAATTTGGAAGATTTAATCCAGCAAATTAGAAATGATATTGTGGCGGCAGAACACTATTTTTCAAACAGCCGCCTGAATTTAACGCTTTTAGCAGAGTAAGTAATGGCAGATTATAAAGACAGCTTAAATTTACCGAACACTTTATTTCCAATGAAGGCCAGTCTGGCGCAGCGGGAACCGGAACGCCTTGCGGGCTGGCAGGATGCCAGGCTTTATCAGCAAATCAGATCAGAAAGAAAAGGTGCCGACAAGTTTATTCTGCATGATGGCCCTCCCTATGCAAATGGTCATTTGCATTGTGGACATGCCTTAAATAAAATTTTAAAGGATATTATTGTCAAATCCAAAACCATGAGCGGGTACGATTCACCATTCCAGCCCGGTTGGGATTGTCATGGCTTGCCTATTGAACTAAATGTTGAAAAAAAGATTGGGAAGGCCGGAGTAAAGGTTTCTGCAAGAGAGTTTCGTGAAAAATGCAGGGAATATGCCGCAAGCCAGATTGATATCCAGCGGGATGAATTTCAACGCCTGGGCGTTTTTGGTGACTGGGAGCATCCCTATGCTACATTTGACTTCTCTTATGAAGCTAATATTATTCGTGCACTCGCAAAAATCATTGAAAACGGCCACCTGCAACAGGGATTTAAGCCTGTGCATTGGTGTATTGAATGCGGCTCTGCCCTGGCTGAAGCAGAAGTTGAATATGAAGAAAAAACATCCAGCTCTATTGATGTAAGTTTCTATGCGATTCATCCCGAGCAAATACTTAAAATTTTTGCTGCGGGTCGGGCAGTCAAACCCGTTATTTTCCCGATATGGACTACGACTCCCTGGAGTTTGCCTGGAAACGAAGCGGTTTGCCTGCATCCGGAATTAAGTTATGAACTCGTGGATGCCGGGGCAGCCTGTTTTATTATTGCCTCCGAACTGGTTGAGAGCTGTATGAGCCGCTACGGTTTCTCTGAATACCAGTCTCTTGGACAGGTTCCTGGCTTGGATCTGCTAAAGCAGGCTCTGCAACATCCATTTCTGGATAAAACTGTTCCTGTAATTCTTGGTGAACACGTTACGATTGACGCAGGCACCGGCTGTGTGCACACAGCGCCGGCACATGGTCCGGACGATTATCAGGTGGGCAAAGCCTATAATTTGCCTCTGATTAACCCCATTAAAGCGAATGGCTGTTATGCTGCTGATGTGGAATACTTTGCTAATCAATCCGTCCTGAAGGTTAATGACAAGATTATTGCGCTACTTGAGGAACGAAAAGTACTGCTGAAAAATGAAGTCATTCGGCATAGTTATCCGCATTGCTGGCGTCACAAAACACCGATGATATTTCTTGCAACCCCACAATGGTTTATTTCCATGGAAAAAAACGGGCTGCGAACACAAATCTTAAAAACTATTAATGAAGTGAACTGGATGCCGGAGTGGGGCAAAGCCCGTATTGCCGGGATGATTGAAACAAGACCCGACTGGTGTATTTCCCGGCAAAGAGCCTGGGGCACGCCGATGCCCTTAATGGTTCATAAAGAAACCAGAGAGCTTCACCCAAATATAATCGACTTGATAGAGCAGGTTGCAAAACGCGTTGAAGAGAAGGGCATTGATGCCTGGTTTGAACTTGATTTGAAAGAACTTCTGGGCGATGAGGCAGAAAACTATGAAAAAATTACCGATACCCTGGACGTGTGGTTTGATTCCGGCGTTTCTCACTACAGTGTATTGAAAGCGAATCAAGAGTTATCGCTTCCGGCGGACATTTATTTTGAAGGCTCCGATCAGCATAGAGGCTGGTTTAATTCCTCGATCACAACCGCCGTTGCCATTTATGGACATGCTCCTTATCGTACCGTTCTGACCCACGGATATACAGTAGATGCAGAAGGAAAAAAACTGTCAAAGTCCAAAGGGAATTATGTCGCTCTGGATAAACTCATCGGCCAGCACGGCGCAGATATTCTTCGTCTCTGGGTTTCATCTACTGATTACCGTAACGAGGTAAGTATTTCAGAGGAAATTATAAAACGAAATGCCGATGCCTATCGGCGAATCAGGAATACAGCCCGATTTTTATTAGCCAATTTATTTGATTTTGATCCCCAGACAGACTTATTGCCTGCCGATAAGCTGGTGGACATCGATCGCTGGGTTGTCAAGCATAGCCAGCAGTTACAGGAAGAAATTCTGCAGGCTTATGAGCAATATAATTTTCATATTATTTATCAGAAAATTCATAATTTTTGTGCTGTTGATCTTGGCAGCTTCTATCTTGACGTCATTAAAGATCGACAATATACGACCCCGAAAAACAGTATAGCCAGACGCTCCTGCCAAACAGCAATGTATTATATCATCCACGCGATGACTCGCTGGTTAGCTCCCATTCTGTCATTTACCGCCGATGAGATTTGGCAGTATATCCCAGGCAAATCCTCTGAATCGGTGATGCTGGAGGAGTGGTATGATAGTTGGCCTGAAATTGGTCACGTGGATATGGCATTCTGGCGGCAATTACTCGAAATCAGAGATGAAGTAAATAAAGCACTCGAAGCTCAGCGACAGCAGGGAGTTATAGGTTCTGGATTAGCGGCAGAAATTCGCCTGTATGTTAGTCCGGCGCTTTTAGATAGACTCAACCCCCTTGAAAATGAGCTGCGTTTTCTGTTTATTACTTCGGACGCTAAAGTTTTTTCAATTGAGGAAAAGCCGGAAGAGCTTTCTACACTCTCTGATTTTGAGCTTGCAATCGAAGTCAATGCCAGCCCTTATGAAAAATGCATTCGTTGCTGGCATCGTCGTGACTCTGTTAACAAGCAGGAAAATTTTCCCGAAGTATGTGATCGTTGTGCAGACAATTTAAGTGGTCAGGATGAAGTGAGACAATTTGCATGAAGAAATGGCACTGGTTCATTATTAGTATCCTGGTAATTGCTCTGGATCAAATAAGCAAATATTGGGCGTCGACCCATCTGGTTGCTTATCAGCCAGAGCCTTTGATCCCAATGGTTAATTTTACCCTGGCGTATAATACGGGGGCCGCATTTAGTTTCCTGAGTGGAACAGGCAGCTGGCATCGCTGGTTTTTTGCAGGCTTTAGTATTGTAATGAGTATTGCACTAATAATCTGGCTGGTGCGTTTACCGAATAAAGCAATTCTGCAGTCACTTGCAGTTAGCCTTATCCTCGGTGGGGCGATTGGCAATTTGTATGATCGTGCACTGCTGGGACATGTAATTGATTTTATTGATGTGTATTACCAGAATTATCATTGGCCAGTCTTTAATCTGGCCGATAGCGCGATTTGCCTGGGAGCTTTTTTCCTGCTCCTGGATCTATGCAAGAGCCCCGTCCGATAATGAGGTTAATAATTTAACCTCTGGATTCAGAATGCTGATTGCAGCAACTGACGGCAAGCTTAAATAATGCTCTGCTTCATCCCATTCGACTTCCGCGGGGAATAAACGAAGCGTGGGTAAACACTTATTTAATAGTGCGCAAAATGATAAGGACGCAGGAAAAGGCCTTGCCTGATGGTAGCCGAGTGCCATTACCTGCATTGCCTCTGACAGCGTGGCAATTCCTGGAAGATGGTTAATTGAATAGATAGCAGCTGTTTGTGCAATAGCGGGTAAAAAACCCGGGCTGGAAACAAAGTGTACACCTGCCTGATAGCAATCTTCCAATTGTTGGGTGCTGATAACGTTACCTGCTCCAATGCGCAGTCCGGGAAATTCGGTCAGAATTTTTTTCAAAAGCCCTTCATCACAGCTGTTGATCTCAACGACCGAGAAACCTGCCTTTGCAATTTGTCTAAGCCGGTCAAATAAATAGGCATCGACATCGAGGCTTATTATAATTGATTGATTTCCAAACAATTTATCTGTCATCATAAATTTTCGCTAATACAGGCGCCGTAATGACTCCTATGTTAGAAGACTTACAAACTCTTAGCAAGCCTTTTGTAATGAAGGAAGCAGCTCATGCTGTCAAAGCTTACCTCAGGACCCAAATTGAACTAAACTTAATACAAGGACTATCGTTCACAGGAAAGGATCCGTCATGAATACGAATAAAATAAGCGCGATTTTCCGTGATGAAAGAACCCTCGAAAAAGCGATCAGCCATTTGACTGAAAAAACCCTTTCTTTGGGTGAAGTCAGTGTTCAGGGTCCTCCATCGAAAATGGTAGAAAAATTCGGCAAGCCTTATGTTAATCCGGAAACTGTACAGAAAGCAGAGGATTTTTCGCCAAAGCAAGAACCCTACATGCATGATGATTTTGGCTGGGTTCAAGGATTTTCAATATCAATTCCTATGTTTGTCGGCATTATTCTCGGCCTGCTCGCCGGAGGCGAATTGAATCATTATGCTGATAATATTATTTTTGGAATCATCGGCGGCTTAATTGGTGCGGCAATTGGCTTCGGTATAATGAAGTCCATTAGAAATGCACGTAAAGCCAAAATTGAGAAGCAGGAGCATATGGGTGGTTTTGTGTTATGGCTGGCATGCACTAACGAGCAACAGCAGCAAGCGATCTTCTCTATATTAAATGAACATCATGCTGAGAATATTACTTTGCACTCCGACAGTCCTCATATCGTTTCATAAAGGAGTATTCTTATGGGCAATGTTGAGCAGTTTTTGAAATCCACCGCCTTTGCCGTAGTCGGGGCCTCAAGTAACCGCAGCAAATTTGGCAATAAAGTATTACGCTGCTACCTGGCTCACGATATGAAAACCTATCCGGTTAATCCATTCGAGGATAACATTGAGGGGCAGGCAAGCATCAAAGATCTTTCAGATCTTCCTGATGAGGTTGAGAGTATATCGATTATCACGCCTCCTGCTATTACCGAAAAAATTGTTGACGCGGCCATTACAAAGGGAATAAAAAACATCTGGATGCAGCCCGGAGCTGAAAGTGAATCAGCCATTGAGCAAGGCTTAAGGCATGGAATCAACGTAATAGCTAGAGGCCCTTGTATTCTGGTGGTATTGGGATTTGATGAGTGGTGGTGAGTAATTAGATCGATTGCCTTAACTGCTCGATAGTCATTGGTGGATAGAAATAGATACCCTGAAACAGATTGCAACCTCTTGATTTGAAAAACTCCAGATCATCTTCCCGCTCAATGCCCTCAATAATGACTTCACTCTTCTGTAATAACAATTGTTTAAGCATAATATCAATTTCAGTCTGATCTACTTTTCGTTCATAAATTTTTCGTACATAGTAGCGATCAAATTTAATCTGCCTGGCGCCAATTTCAGCCATAAAGCGATAAGATGTAAATAAGGAATAACCACAGGACACCGCAATATTGATTCCGCTTTTCTGTAATAGCTGTACGCTCATAGCGGCGGCCTGTAGCTTTGTCATTAGATCGTTATTAATTTCAAGACTTAACATCGAGGGTGAAAAATCATAATGCTGCAAATTGTCCTGCAATTCCTGATAAAAATCCGGATGAAGAAACTGTGAGGCACTAATATTCACATGAAGTCTGAGGCTTGTGGAGTTAATCATTTTCATATCTTGTAAGGCCTGAGCAATAACCCATTTTTCAATCGCAGGCAAAAGCTGATATTTTTCGGCAATAGGGAAAAATTCATTAGGCAATAGCAGACCGCCCTGATCGTCCTTGCATCGTAGAAACGCTTCGATGGCAACAATTTGGTTGTCCATGGTGACAATGGGTTGATAAAAAAGACAAAGTCCTTCGTTATTCAAAGTTTCTTTAAGATAGGAGTAGGTAATCAGATTCGATGATGATTTATTTTGAGGTTCATCAATAAAATAAGACGATTGTTTGTTGATAGTTTTCGCATGCAGCATCGTAGAAACTGCTTTCACTAATAAAGTATCGAGATAAATTCCATTTTCAGGATAGACTGCAGCGCTAAGCGACAAGCCAATGGGCTGGTTAGCTGATTTATTTTCCGAGTTAATCATTTCAATCAGGACCAGGCGAAGATGGCCTAGAATCTGTTCCAGCGCATTTCGTTGTTGAAAACTGGCGATGGCGATTAAATAATTGTGATTCAGTTTACCGGCAAAAACAAATTGCTGTGATTGACTGGACAGGTAGCTCACTATCTTGTCGCTAGCACTCTGATGACTGTTTTTACCATTGGGTTCATAATCGGGCGTTTCAATTTTCAATAAAATAAGCGCAAAACTGTCGTTATTATTATCACCGGTATTTTCGTCAAAAAAACTGGACAGTGTAATTTCTGATCCGGGTAGCAGGTTAGGACAGGCATCAAATTGCGGCATATGAGTTATGACAGAGTCAACTAAATCACCGAGTATTTGTACTGACAATAAGCGCAGGAGATAGAACTGCAGATCGCCTTCATCGTCATTAATCCTTATAATCAGAACATTGGCGAGATAGGCCTGTCCTGTGCGGGTGCGATTTATCATAGAACCTTGCCAGCGCTGATTTATCTCAAGGAACTGTTCAACCTTTTTAAAATAGGAGTCATCGTGCAGACCTGAGCCTAACAAGAAAGCATCCTGTCCAATTAGTTCGGCGGGGGAATAACCAGTGATGCGCGATGCAGTGACATTATTCAATATGATTTTATTGAGCGAATTGAGAACAAAGACCCCATCCTGAGAACTTTCAATAAGCTCATTGATGAGTCTGAACTCTAAACCGGTCGTGTCCATATAATCATTCCTTTGAGCCTGTTAAATCAAGTGGGCAGATTGATAAACTAATCCCTTAGATTCATCTGATACCACAGTATACCTATACTGTTTCCTTTAAAAAATCCTTTTTGACGAATTGCAGAATTTTTATTGAGTAGTTTTTGCTGCTTCATAAATTGGGTATAGCTAACCAAGGGAATTTGTCAAATACATTACGGTAATTACTTATAGAAATTAGCTACCAGCACTGGTCAACGGTTCCGCTTGGTGCCCCACCAGGCCCCGCAGCAATTCCTTTAGCCCCCAGGCTATTAACAGTTAAGGTCTGACAGAGGCGATCGTCACGACCCTGGTTATTTCGCGGGATGGCCTGGAGCGTATAGGTAGAGGCTGTTTGCGAGCTGATAGAAAGCGTATACCATCCTTCGGGCGATATATTGCTGGAGCGGATATCATTGGCGCCGCCAGTTCCGATTGTAGCGTTTAAATAGGTATTACGCTCTGAATAGTAGCGCTCCATTCGGCTTGCCAGGTCCATTATTGCGGATTGACCGTCGCTTCGTCTGGCGCTAACGATGTATTGTAAATAACTCGGGTAAGCAATACTGACCAGAATTCCAATAATGACCATGACAATCAGTAATTCAATTAGTGTAAATCCTTTTTTCATAATACCCTCTAAAAGACTGGTGAACTTAGTTGATAATCACTTGTACTGATCTGAACCTGCGGTGGTTTTCGATTCAAAGTATAAGCGGAATATAATTGTTCCGCCGATTTATGGAATAAGCGGTTGCAGGGCGTATCATCTTTTGCTTTTGAAAGATGAGCCTTGGGCAAATCATCGATAAGCATTTCAAGAAGGCATTGCGTAGAATCCTGGTCTTCCAGACGTTCAATACGCATTACATCTTCCTGAAAATAATCAAAATCAGTTTGCGGCTGGTGTGCTGCGGCATCCTGGGCCGCGAAAGCCCAATGAAACAAAGCATGTCGGCCTAACTGGATCTCTTTTAAAATTAATTGACGACTAAACCCGGCAGCCTGATCGATTAGATTGCTGGATTTTGTGACAATCGTCGCACTTAAACGCAGTAAATAGCCTATCGTGTAATCTGAAACATAGCCAGTGTAAAATAAAGTCTTTCCCAGCATGAATGCTGCCAGTCGGCTTATGGGATCAATTAATGTCAGAGACAGGCGAATCCCAAGAAAAGTCAGATCCAGAAGCGGAAGAATGACGAGATTTTTTAGTAACTGAAAAACGGGGATTATCACCATACACACCAGGGTAGCCAGTAAATTAAGCAAGGTATTATTGGAGTAGCGCTGAATCGGGTTGTTAAATCCATAAAGCGGTGACAGGCGAAAACCTGATAAATAATTCCAGCCTGTTTTTCTCTCTGCAAATTCACTAAGACTTTGTCCGATCGCCTGAACATTTCCAAGCGCTCCCAGTGTTTTGCTAACGAGACTGGTAATGCCTCTAAATGGCACATGAATAAACAGGGTGCTTAACTCCATAAATGGAATTGTTAAGAGGGTGAGCGTAAAATCCAGTGTACCAGCGACAATTTCTTTAGCTGTTTGTATAGTTAGTGAAAGGCTTTTGCCAAGACCCGACCCAAAGCCATTTTTAAACCCGTAATAGCGCCATTCAATAAAGGGCGATATGGCAATTTTGAGGAAAATAAAGCCGCCATGTAATAACCATTTAATGGTTCCCAAAAGCCAATCATCACCCGGATGCATGATGGTGTCAAAGGCGGCTGCACCAAATTTTCCTCCAACAGCCAATCGATTGGGCCAGGGAAATGTGCCCATTTCTTTCTCAATCGCAGGAAATGTCTTGCATAAACCATAACCTAGTCCAAGAGCGAGGCTGATGATGATCGCAACCTGGGCGGGCTCATCTTTCAGAACGCTCACCGCTTTAATAAAGAATTGATCCAGGTCACCGCCCACAATGACTCCCTGCCAGTAAGTGACAGCCGCAGAAATGGCCTCCGAAACGGTACCGTGGCTCATCCAGCGCCCTAAAGCCTGAGTTGGTTCAATACCGTAGATCAAACCATTCAGATGAAGCTTGACCAGGATGGACTTTAGCAGCTCCGGAGCGGCAACAGCACCCGCACCGTAAATATAGGCAGCAAGTGCCAACGATCCAATGATAGGATTTTGTTCGCTAATATCAATGAACAGAGCGGAAAAATGCCTTAATACGCCCAGCACTCTATGAAATGGATTGTTGTAAGGAGGAGGGCTTGGCACATGTTCAGCTCTGGCGATGACATATTGGTTGACATGTATTTGTCTTTTAACAAACTCCTCCAGCGTTTCTCCATTGGCAAGCAGCCCCTGACCCTGAAGAATGTCTTGTAAACTTCGCAGGTGGGCTGGCAGCACTCGTAAGGGTTTAGACGGGGAACTTTCTTTTTTTAATTGGGGATGGCCTGAATGCAGATGATTGAAAAAATCATCCTTCAGGGTTTCAGTGATATAAGCGTAAACCTTTGTATATAAAAATTTAAAAAAACGAGGAATGTTCACTAAAAATGCTTTGAATGTTAATTTCGCCCGTTCAGGGAAATAGAGATGGCGCTTGCTCAATTGCATCAGAGTCAGCAGGTCCTGATTCGTTGGTAAAATATAATAAAATTCATCTTCCTTAAAATAATGCCATTGACGTATGCGATTATTTTTTCTAAGGACAATTGAATTTGAGCCTGCCAGATGCACCCAGGAGCCGTCATGAGCGGTCCATAACAATTGTTCTGCCTGTTCAAAGGTCTCGGTTTTAGCAATTTCCACGGGATTATTCACCAGGCTTTCAACTAATGAATGAAGATTCAGGTGAGCTTGCTGTCCAACACCTTCAAAAAAATAATAAGGCTCAATACTGGTAGTCGATATTCCATTTAATCGCTTTTCTTCTCTAAGCTTTGGCTCGGGCTTTTGTGGCATTGCCAGATAATCAACCCATTTCTGGATATCCTGCCATCGCTTTCTTAAAAATGTCTCCAGCCGCTTAAAACGGTTGGCATCAATCTGGTTTAGTTCATTTGCTTCATTGAAACCATATTGACGCGAAATAACCCAGAGCGCTTCTTTCAATAATTCTTCTTTATCACCATTTTCCAGGTGAGTCTCACTATCCCAGATAAAACAAGGATTGTTCTTCGTTTCAGATACCCTGGAAAAATCATGTTGATCAATTCTACTTACTGGAAAAACCCGATTAAATTCATATCGTTGAGCAAAGTCACGTGCATGAAATAAAATTTTACCGAGCGTTCCCTCCGAAACGGCAGGATGATTGGCCAGCAAAATATTCCCATCCTGGCATGCTTCAATGACTGCGAGTACTTTAATGCGCAGGTCTTCTTGTCTTGACCATTCCTCACACTGAATTTGTCGTTCCTCTTCAAGAAGCAGAGATAACTGTTTAATACAGTTTTGCGTCAGCTGAATTTTTTTCTTCTGATGAATTGAAAGCGGTCTGTCATAAGAATCCGCGTGCAGGAAATAGCCGTTTAAACGGCTGATGGTATTGGCAATCAGAGAGGAAGGCCGCTCTCCAGGCATCTCCTGGAGCAGCGCGGTATCTTCTGTCATCAGCAATATTTGCATTGATTTATTGTCATGACGCGCTAATAGCCGCAGAATACCTCCCGGTATACGGTAATCCATACTATAATGCCCGTATAATAAGCTAGCCTCTTTGGGCGTTAAGCTGCTCACTGTTGCTGTTTCGTTATCAACAGGTTTAACGGTTAAGGGAATAGCTATTTGCAGATGATCATCCGTTGCTCTTAAATTGGCCATTTGCTAGTTACCGTTTATCCATATGGTCTTAAACATTAGCGTTATTAGGGTTGATAAGGCAAGTGCTTTTGAATAAGTAATCTTATCAATTCACGGTTACTGTATTGACCGAGTCATGCTAAAATGACTCCAAATTAATCAAGGTTTTATTGAATGACTAGTTATTGCGGCTATATTGCTTTAGTAGGGCGTCCTAATGTAGGCAAATCAACCCTGTTGAATCGAATTTTAAAACAGAAAATCAGTATCACTTCGCGAAAACCTCAAACGACGCGACATAGTATATTAGGGATTGATACCTGCGGCGACTACCAATATGTCTATGTAGATACGCCGGGTATTCATCAGGGTTCCAAAAAAACCATGAATCGAATGATGAATAAAACAGCCATCAGTGTGCTGCGTGATGTCGATGTGGCTGTATTGGTAGTAGATGGAACGCATTGGAATGACGAGGATGAGTATGTCCTTAAGCTAATCAGGCAATCAGGCGTACCCTGTATACTCGCGATTAATAAAGTGGATAAGCTTGCAGACAAATCCGCCTTGCTGCCCTGGATCGATAAAATATCTCAGCAGCATAACTTCGTTGCCATGATTCCCTTATCAGCAAGAACCGGGGTGCAGGTTGAAGAATTGCAGAATCAGCTTAAGCCGTTTTTACCCGAAGGTCCCCATTTGTTTGGAGAGGATCAAATCACCGACAGGCCGATAAAGTTTCTTTGCGCAGAACTGCTTCGTGAAAAAATATTCCGTCTCTGCGGACAGGAGCTGCCCTACTCGACGACAGTGGATCTTGAATCCTACAAAGATGAAGGAGACCTGGTGACCATTCATGCCCTGATTCTGGTCGACAAAGATAATCACAAGCGAATGATAATCGGCGATAAAGGGAAAAAGCTGAAAGAAATGGCGACTAGCGCCCGTCTGGATATGGAAGAGTTACTGGGCAAAAAAGTATTTTTACGTTGCTGGTGTAAAGTGAAGTCAGGCTGGTCTGATGATGAGCGTATGCTACGGCAATTAGGCTATGATCACTGAAACCTGTAAAGCATGGCTTTTGCACAGGCGCCCATCGGGGGACAGCAGTCTTCAAGTACGTTTTTTTACAAGAGAAATGGGCGTAATTGATTGCCTGTATCGAGGCGGGCGCAAACCTGGAAAACATGCTTTGGTACAGCCTTTCTCTGCATTGTGGTTATCGGTTAATCTGCGAAGAGATTTTTTCTATATTAATACCGTGGAGTCAACAGAAACTATTCTCGACTTGCAGGGAAACGCTTTATTTACAGCACTTTACCTTAACGAACTAATCTATTATACAATCAGGCCCCAGGATCCCTGTCCCTGGTTATTCGACAGTTATGAATTAACACTTAAGGCACTGCAGATTACTAATGACAAGCTGGCGATTGAAATCATACTGAGGCAGTTCGAGAAGTGTTTATTAAGTACCTGCGGCTATAGTCTGAATCTCAGCGAAGAGGCTTCAACAGGAGATGCCATTGCTGCAGATCATTATTATCAGTTTATTCCGGGTACTGGTTTTCTTTTATCCCGTCAAGGTTTTCAGGGATCTGATATACTCGCTTTTGCCAATCAGGATTTCAGTCGTCTGTCTGTTCTTAAAATGGCTAAAACCATTATGCGTCAAGCCATTGATCACTTATTGGCCGGCCGCGAGCTGAAATCGCGAGCCCTGTTTTTAATTCCCAGGAGCGAATGATTCCTGGAGGGTGTTCATTAAACGGTGTCATTACACCCGTCATCTCGAATGCAGTGAGAGATCTCCTGAATCTGATATGGCATGACACAGTTTGATGAAGACTTCTCGATTCTTCTACTTTCTCGCATTATAACCTGATATGATAAATTGAAATGAAGTGCCGGCCACTTGGTTATTCTATTGCATTTGTAACAGGTGAAGTATGTTAAAAGAGATATTATTAGGCGTAAATATTGATCACATCGCAACCATTCGTCAGGCCAGGGGCACTCGATACCCTGATCCGGTACAGGCAGCAATGGAGGCAGAAGAAGCGGGCGCGGATGGCATCACTTTGCATATGCGGGAAGATCTGAGGCACATACAGGCCCGGGATGTCCGATTGATTAAGGCTGTTTTACAAACAAGAATGAATCTCGAACTGGCCGTTACTGATGCTATGCTGGATTTTGCTGAGGAAATTTCACCTGAGCATGCCTGTCTGGTTCCTGAAAAAAGAGAAGAGCTGACTACTGAAGGCGGTTTGGATGTGCTTACTCATTTTACAGCCGTATCAAACGCTGTAAGACGGTTGAAGGCTAATGGCAGTGAAGTTTCTCTGTTTATTGATGCTGATCTTAAACAAATTGATGCGGCGGTTGAGACAGGGGCTCCGGTTATTGAAATTCATACGGGATGCTATGCCGACGCAAGCAGTCCGGAAACTCAGAATATTGAGCTGGAACGAATAAAGCTGGCTGCAAATTATGCTGCCAGCAAAGGTCTGATTGTAAACGCGGGGCATGGTCTGCATTATCATAATGTAAAAGCCATCGCGGCTATACCGGAAATGAATGAACTAAATATTGGGCATGCCATCATTGCGAGAGCACTGTTTACCGGTTTAAAGCAGGCAGTGAAGGATATACGTCAACTCATGCTGGAAGCAAGGAATTATGTCAACAACTGATGCGATTGTAATTCGCCTCACCGGAGATTCTGGTGATGGGGTTCAATTACTAGGCGAGCAACTCACTATTACTGCTGCACTTACCGGACGAGAGGTGCGTACTCTGCCCGATTTTCCGGCTGAGATCCGTGCACCGGCTGGAACGGTGGCGGGAGTGTCCGGTTTTCAGTTAGCGATGGCGGAAGAGGCTATTTTTACCGCCGGTGAAACTTTAAATGTATTGGTCGCTTTAAATCCTGCAGCCTTAAAAAATTCTCTGGAGTTTTTATCTCCGGGGGGCTTGCTGATTATCAATGAAGACAGCTTTACTGAGAAGGATTGGCAAAAGGCTGGTTTAAGCAGCGATTTTTTAAAAGGGGCCAGCGAGCTTTATCAGATTTTGAGTCTGCCGCTAATCAGTCTGACTATCAAAGCAGTAGAGGGCCTGGGTATTACGCATGCTCAAGCCAAGAAGACCAAGAATTTTTATGTGCTGGGTCTGGTATTATGGCTTTTTGATTTACCTGCCGAAAATTGTCTGGCGTTTATTGCTAAAAAATTTAAAAACAATTCAGAAATTGCCAAAGCAAATGAATTGACGTTATTGGCTGGTTATAACTACGCCATGACGCTGGAACTGGCCAGACAGCATTTCATGTTGGGCAAGATGAACAGAGAGCCAGGGGAATATCGGCAGATTACCGGAGTTGAAGCTTTGAGCATGGGACTTGCAGCCTTAACTGTGGGTACCCAGACCAGAATGCTGGTATCCGGATATCCTATTACGCCTGCTTCCGCCATTTTACATGAGTGCGCAAAATTCACTGATTATGGTATTCAGTTATTACAGGCTGAAGATGAAATTGCCGCTGTCTGCGCCTGCATTGGCGCGGCTTTCGGGGGCAACCTTGCTTTGACTTGCACCTCCGGTCCGGGCCTTGATTTAAAAAGCGAGGGCTTGGGGCTTGCGGTGATGACTGAATTACCCCTGGTCGTGGTCGATGTACAACGGGCCGGCGCTTCCACCGGATTGCCAACTAAAACAGGGCAAAGCGATCTCAGGCAGGCTTTATATGGACGTCATGGTGAAGCTCCTTTACCGGTTATTGCTGCTCGTTCGGCAGCCGATTGTTTCAAAACTATTATTGAAGCATTCTCAATAGCAGTTTCTTATATGACGCCAGTGATTGTTTTGCTGGATGCTTATCTGGCCAATGCCGCAGAGCCCTGGAAAATTCCTGACTTCGACTCTTTGAAATTACCTGAGATAGAATTTAACCATTTTGATAAGCCTTATCAGCGTGACGATAAATTGGCTCGGAGCTGGAATCCGCCAGGTGTACCTGGCTTTATACACCAGATTGGTGGGCTGGAGAAACAGGGAGAAGAAGGGAAGGTCAGTTACGATGCTCAAAACCATCAGAATATGGTGAATTTACGAGCTGCCAAGATTGCAGGGATAAGCAAAATTTATGAGCCACTTCATGTCGAAGGAAGTCAGAACGCTTCAACATTAGTAATAGGATGGGGAAGTACCTATGGCAGTCTTAAATCAGCTGTTCAGCATGCGGCTTTAGAAGGGCTTGAGCTTGCCCTGCTACAACTTCGTCATTTGAATCCATTTCCAGGTGATCTGGGTCCTTTGCTCAAAAAATACAAGAAGGTGCTGGTGGCTGAACTGAACTCCGGACAATTATGCCAGTTGCTCAGAGCCGAGTATTTGGTCGATTGCCGTTCAATCAATCAGTGTAACGGTCAACCATTTACAGTCAGTTTTTTACTTCAAGCCATCAAAGCGGAAGTCGATTATGAACACTCAATACAAGCGTGATGATTTTGCCAATTCAAATGAAGTTCGCTGGTGTCCTGGATGCGGTGACTACGCTATCCTGATGGCATTGCAGCGCTTGCTCCCGGAGCTTGGCCTGCCGCCAGAACAGCATGTATTTATATCAGGAATTGGCTGTGCCGGCCGGCTTCCTTATTACATGAACACCTATGGTCTGCATACAATACATGGAAGGGCGCCTGCTGTCGCAACAGGTCTCAAAACCATGCGAGACGATCTTACCGTCTGGATTATTACCGGAGATGGAGATGCTTTGAGTATTGGCGGTAATCATTTTATTCATTGCCTGCGCCGTAACGTCAATGTCAATATTTTATTGTTTAACAATCAGGTCTATGGTTTGACTAAAGGTCAGTTTTCACCGACCTCTCAAAAAGGTCAGATTACAAAAACCTCACCGCAGGGCGTTAATAATGAACCCATTAATCCCCTTATGCTTGCTTTGGCAGCAGGAGCCAGCTTTGTTGCCAGAGCAGTTGATAAAGATCCCAATCATCTAATCACAGTGCTCAGGAAAGCTTATGAGCATCCTGGATGCTCATTTGTTGAAATTTATCAGGATTGCAATATTTTCAATAATGGTGCTTTTGATGGTTTTGCCTTAAAAACAAACCGTGCGGACAAGACCGTGCTATTGGAAGAAAATAAACCTCTTGTGTATGGAAGCAATGGTGAGAAGGCTTTATCATTGAAGGGAGAGACACTTGGAATCATTGCTCATGATGAACAAAACACTTATGTCCATGATAGCAGCAATCTGATAGCCGCCATGCGCCTGGCTCAGATTCATTATCCAGATTATCCAGTACCCTTGGGTGTTTATTATCAGCAGCCACGTCAATGCTATCAGTTTGATAAACCAATAACTAAAACAAAAGCTGATGTAGAGCATTTATTCAGGGCAAAGGCGTCCTGGAGTCAGGATTAGCATATCATTCGTAATCGAAGGCCTGGTTTCGAGGGATCCAGAAGACTCATAAGAGAAGCACTGCACCTGCGGACAAGCCGCAGGGCGTAGTGGAGATGTACAGATACCTTTCAGATCAGGAAGTTTAGCAAATGTAGCTTAAACTCAGTTGCAATTGATGGGCATAGAAATTATCAGTTTCAATTCCTTTACCTACTGTTTGGCCAGAAGCGCGACTTAATTCAGTTTTACCCCAATCTGCAAATTCATAACCTAAGCCGACTTGCCAGTTAGAATTCAACGCTGTTTGCAATCCGATCCCCAGCGTATAAACAAAAGATGATTTTGTTTCTGAGTTAAATGGAGGCGCTGGAATTTCTTGAAATATTCTGGCAGCAATCTGGAAATCTCGAGCCTGATTAAAACCTATACCGGCGCTTGCGCTGACATAAGGCTCAACCCACTCATCAAGATCCATAAGCAGCTTACCTTTTACAGCAAGATGATAATGATTCACTTTATACTGATAGGTAAAATTATTAAATGCAGGGTCAGCATCTTCCCAGACATCGCCTTCCAGTTTTACCTGTGTTGTAGCTGCTCCCGCTATTCCGATTTGACCGCGTAGCGTATTATTGATGGGGTGTTGCCAGCCAAGGAATAACTCGATAGCAGGAACGACTTTTGAGTTGGTGGTATCAGAGTAGGTTTTAACAATATCAGGTTGTAGCGTCAGGGTTTGAGTTTCGCCAGGATCGACCCAGGCTGCAGCGAGACTTACAGTCGCTACATAAGCTCCCGCTGGTACCGCACCCATTGTGCCAGCGAAAGAACTGGAAGCGAGTAACATGCCTATCGAAATTAGAGCATTATTTTTTGTATGCATGTCTTGTCCTTGACTTATAATTGGAGACAATATTAAAAAAACGGGTTAATGATATGATCGATAAGCAGTTTAGGCAAGAAGGGGATGAAAAAATCCCGACTGGCGTCGGGATTCAGATAGGAAAACGAATTGATTAATCTCTGTTGCCTGCAAAAGCGCTTAGTATGTTCAATAAACTGATAAACAGGTTATATATTGATACATAGAGAGATATCGTTGCGGAAATGTAATTTGTCTCACCGCCATGAATAATTTCGCTGGTCTGGAAAAGAATCAAACCGGAGGAAATCAATACAAAGGCCGCTGAGATAGTTAACTGAAGAGCAGGGATATCAAAGAACAGACCTGCAATCATAGCCAGCAACGCAACCATCATTCCCACAAAAAGAAAGCCGCCAAGGAAGCTGAAATCCTTTTTAGTTGTCAGGGCATAGCCAGACAAGGCGAAGAAAATCATTCCGGTGCCGCCCAGTGCAGTACCAATCAGTTGCGGTCCATTAGAAAAACTGGCGACATAAAAGTTAAGAATAGGACCCAGGGTGTATCCGAGAAAGCCTGTGAACGCGAATGCGCTAACCAGTCCCCATACGCTGTTACGCAGAGCCTGAGTCAGAAACATTAAACCGTACACACCTGCTATCATGACAAATGGGTTCATTGGGCCTGCTTTGCTTGCATAAGACAGATAGGCTGTCAGTGCGCTAAACAGGAAAGTCATACTCAGAAGCAAATAAGTGTTTCGCAAAACACGATTGGTCGCGAGTACCGAATCGTTGCGTTGGCTTAAAACAGTAACGTCATTTCTATTCATTGACAGCTCCGGTTGTTTTGTCCTAATTAAAATAATATATAGTTATTTTAGCATATATATGGGAATGACTCTTGGCATTTCAAGTCTATAGAGATATTAAATTGAACTCAATAGTGTGACTACTGTAACCATCGTTGAATAGAATAATCAGAAAGTTAAAAGCGTGTAATATTCAATTATTTGAGAGTAGAATGAGATTCTGTTTTATGCAAGGAACACAATGATGTCCAAAGTGGCTGTATTACAAATGGTTTCTTCTGCCTCACCCGCTGAAAATTTGCGCCAGGCCGATTTATTGCTGGCAAGTGCAAAAGAGCAGAATGCTGAGTTAGCGGTTCTTCCAGAAAATTTTGCATTTATGGGATTGAAGGAAACCGACAAGCTTGGCTTGGCGGAGGCTTATCCGCACGGCGAAATTCAGGAAAAAGTCAGTGCGCTTGCCAGTAAATACAGGCTTTGGATTATCGCTGGAACAATACCGGTCAAAGGGTTGCAGGATAAAGTGCGTTCCTCAAGCCTTGTATTTGATGAACATGGCATTTGTGCAGCCCGTTACGATAAAATCCATTTGTTTGATGTCAGAGTGTCTGAGCAAGAGGCCCATCAGGAGTCTCTGACAATTGAAAGAGGAAGCGAGCTGGTGGTTGTGGATACACCTGTAGGTAAAATCGGCTTGACAGTTTGCTACGATTTGCGTTTTCCAGAATTATATCAACAATTATTGATGAGGGGAGCAGAATTATTTTCCGTTCCTTCAGCATTTACGGCCATAACTGGCATGGCGCACTGGGAAGTTTTACTGAGAGCGCGTGCCATTGAAAATTTATGTTATGTGCTTGCCGCCAACCAGGGTGGAACACATCAAAATGGCAGACAGACTTATGGTCATAGTATGATTATTGAGCCTTGGGGGAAAGTTCTGGGCCAACATGAGAACAATGCAGGTATGGTGACTGCGGATATTGATTTGCCGCGGTTGCATCAGTTAAGACGGCAATTTCCCTGTGTGGAACATCATGTCTTGATATGTAACTGAGGTTTATGCGGTCATGGTAGGTTAAATAACGTATAAGGTGTTTATTATGAGTCAGGCGCTGGCAATTGCCAAAGAATTAATTTTAAAACCCGCTTCCCTTGATGAATCAACCATCGCTAAGCTGGTTCGTTCGATAATGGGTCAGCATGTGGATGATGCTGATCTTTATTTTGAAAGCAGCAGCTATGAGTCCTGGTATCTGGAAGATTCCGAAGTTAAAAGCGGCAGCTATTCTCATGATAAAGGAGTAGGGATTCGAGCAGTTAGCGGTGATAAAACCGGTTACGCCTACTGTGATGATATCATTTTACCTGCATTGCAACGTGCCGCAGATGCCGCGCGTTCAATTGCTCTGGTCGCGACTAATCCTGTGCAGGCCATTCATGTGTCTGGAGCGCCTGTTGCCCGCTATCAGGGTATTAATCCGATTGAGGGAATGAATAAGCAGGAAAAAATCGCACTACTGGAAGCGATAGATAAGGAAGCTCGCCGTCTTGATCCCAGAGTGATTCAGGTGAATGCTTCATTGAGCGGCTGTTATGAAGTGATTATGATCGCCGGGATTGAGGGAAGAATGGTTGCAGATATCAGACCATTGGTAAGCATTCATGTTAGTGTACTGGTGGAAGATAAAAACGGCCGCCGTGAAAGCGCTCGCTCTGGAGGAGGAGGCCGGGTTCCCTATTCCTACTTTCTTGAGAAGGATCGTGCCTTGGAGTATGCACGAGAAGCTGTGAGGGAAGCTTTGATAAATCTGGAAGCAGAAGATGCCCCCGCAGGAACTATGCCTGTCGTATTAGGACCTGGCTGGCCGGGGGTGTTATTGCATGAGGCCGTAGGACATGGTTTAGAAGGTGATTTTAATCGTAAAGGCTTATCTGCGTTTTCCGGTAAAATCGGTCAGCAGGTTGCAGCCAAAGGGGTGACTGTGGTGGATGACGGTACTCTGGAAAATCGTCGCGGCTCCCTGACAATGGATGATGAAGGTACTCCAACGCAATGCACAACACTTATTGAAGACGGTGTATTAGTAAATTATATGCAGGATAAACTAAATGCCAAATTAATGGGAATGAAACCCACTGGAAATTGCCGCCGTGAATCCTACGCTCACGTACCAATGCCCAGGATGACTAATACTTATATGCTGGCTGGTCAATATGATCCGCAGGAGATAATTAAATCCGTTAAGAGAGGTCTGTACGCAGTTAATTTTGGCGGTGGACAGGTTGATATTACTTCCGGACAATTTGTTTTCTCTGCCAGTGAAGCCTATTTGATTGAAAATGGCAAAATCACAAAGCCTGTAAAAGGAGCAACACTGATCGGCAATGGTCCCGAAGTAATGAAGCAAATCAGTATGATTGGCAATGATTTGACCCTTGACGGAGGAATTGGCATTTGCGGCAAGGAAGGGCAATCCGTTCCTGTAGGTGTGGGGCAACCAACGCTTAAGATTGATGCTCTGACTATTGGCGGAACAAAATAAAGATTCTGAGGATTGTTTTTCAATAATTTCACTTGTCTGAGAACCTTTTCCCAAGCAGGGAGAAAGCTCGGGCAATAAATTAGGAAAATTTTATATAACACTGTCCTCCCCGCGAAGGCGGGGATCCATCTCTGAGCTCGCTATAATGCCAATTGAGGAATGAATTCCCGCCTTCGCGGGAATGACAAAATTTTCGCAAATCAATAGCATAGGTTATACCTAATTAAGTTCGTTTATGCCCTTTGACGGAGTGACTTAGCCTGATTTATAGTTTCGATACCAGGGAGGGTCGATAATGAAAAAAAGAAATATCCTCACAACACTGTTCAAATATAGCATCGCTTTATGCTTGCTGTCCCCGTTTTGCATTGAAGCCAACAGCTTCCGAACCATTAATTTATCTGCGGCCCAATGAAACTGAAACGTTTACAGCAACTATAAAAGAAAAAGAAAAGCCGCTTCAGCTTCAATGGACACAGGCTTTTTTCCTGAATGGTCAATGGAATAAACGATAATTATCCTGATGAGAGAGAGTGAAATTCCTACCAGGATAATTTCACTGCCCTAGCTATAGTGTCCTGAATTTAGCACCCTGGTCATTCATTCGACTATACTTCTAGCTGTATATAAAGATTTTTCAAGGATTGAAAATGACAGCTACTGATACAGGATGTTTGATAAACCAATATCTTCTCGATAATGAGAAGCGCCTTGGTGATCGCATCTATCTTCGTCAGCCACGCGATGATCAATGGCATGAATATACCTGGCAGCAAACGATGCGGCAGGCCCGGCAGGTTGCGCGTTTTTTACAGGATGCGGGCTTAAACCCAGGCGATCGAGTGGCTATTTTTTCAAAAAACTGTGCGGAATGGTTCATTAGTGATTTTGGTATTTCTTTAGCTGGAATGGTGAGCGTACCGCTTTTTGCAAATCAGCACAAAGAGAGTATTGATTTTGTATTAAATCACGCCGGCGTGAAGCTGGTTTTTATTGGCAAACTGGATAACCATAAAAAAACCAGAGAATACATTTCCAATCAATTTACCTCCGTTTCTTTTAACTATCATCCTAATCTGAGCAACTGCATATCCTGGGATGAGATTTTAAAAAAAGAACCTTTACAGGAAGTTGTTTTACCACAGCCAGAGGATTTATTTACGATCATTTATTCGTCAGGCACAACGGGGCTTCCCAAAGGCTCTGTCTACACACATGAAATTATCGGTAATTATCTGGCGTTATTCCCTGACGATCTGGCACGCGTTCGTAAATTAAATCATTATCATCTGGTTTCTTATCTGCCATTGGCTCACGTATATGAACGAACAGCTATTGAACTGGGTAGTGTGAGTATTCCCTGTGATGTGTCTTTTATTGAGAGTCTGGACAAATTTGCTGAGAATCTTCGTGAAATAAAGCCCAGTCTTTTTACGGCAGTACCCAGAATATGGGGAGTTTTCCAGCAGAAAATAGAACAAAAAGCCTCGCCTGACAAATTGCGCCTGATCTTGAAAATTCCCATACTTTCTTATTTTATCAAGAAAAAAATCCGACACCAATTAGGGCTGGAACGATGTTATAACTGTTTCTCGGGCGCTTCTCATTTGCCCGCATCAATTATTAAATTTTTTGACGATTTAAATATTCCTATCCAGGAAGGCTATGGGCAAACTGAAAATCTTGCTTATGCTACATTATCCGAGTTATCCGAAAGACGGCCGGGCTATGTGGGAAGCCCAAGATTAAAGGTGGAAATAAAGCTTGGCGAAAATGAAGAACTGTTAATAAAATCACCTTGTCTAATGAAAGAATATTATGACGATCCAGAGGCCACTGTACGTTCTTTAACGGCTGATGGCTGGCTTTGTACAGGTGATATTGCTGAGATAGATAATTCATTGCGCGTGAAAATTCTCGGCCGTCTGTCGGAAAATTTTAAAAATCAGAAAGGGGAGTTTATTGCGCCAGGACCAATAGAGGAACGTTTTAGCGAAAGCTGCTTCATTGAACAACTCTGCCTTGTTGGGCGAGAACTGCCCAGCAATGTGCTGATAATCACATTAAATGAGACAGGTCAGCAGAAACCTCCGGAGTGGATTAAGGAACAGCTTGAGAAAATATTACACTCTGTAAATACTGACTTGGCCAGTTATGAGAAAATTAGCCATATCCTAATCAGCAAATACCCCTGGACCCCGGAAAATGGCTGCCTGACACCGACCTTAAAGATCAAAAGAAGAACGATTGAAGCGAACTACCAGCCTTTGATAAAAAGAGCGATTAAGGAAAGGCAGTCGGTTATTTGGGAGTAAAGTATCTTTTTCCCGTTTCGACCAGAACTGTCGTCTTTGCGAACGAAGTGAAGCAATCCACATCGAAGCTTGAATACAGTTAGGGATTGCTTCGCTAACGCTCGCAAAGACGGGTTTTTCTTCTCGTCTCGAAGGCTCACCCCTCATTACCCAACCTCAATAACAAATTCTTAATCTCGAGAATTCGTTCCTCATGGCTTTCACTATCCAGTGTAAACTTGAGCCTGGAGGGGCCTTCAAGCTGATAGCGTTTGGCATGAACCTGAATGAGATTAATCAGCACTCCAGTATTGATTCTGGGATTTTCTCCAAACTCAATTTTACCGTGCTGCTGGGCTGCGTATATTTTATTAATCCCCAACTCTGCCGCTATAAGTTTCAACTCAGTGACCCATAATAAATATTTGGCTTGAGGAGGAAGCAGCCCAAAGCGGTCGATCATTTCAATCTGCAGATCACGCAATTGCTCTTTATCGCCTGCATTGGCAATCCGTTTGTACATAATAAGACGAGTGTGGATGTCAGCAATATACTCTTCAGGCAAAATCGCGCTTAAACGGAGATCAATTTCAGGTCCTTGCTGCATAGGCCCGCCCAGTTCCGGAGTTTTTCCGGATTTTAAATCGCTAACCGCCTTATCGAGCATTTCCATAAACAGATGAAAACCTACCGCATGCATATTGCCGCTTTGTTCTTCGCCTAACAGTTCGCCTGCGCCGCGGATTTCCAGATCATGAGTAGCCAGTGTAAAGCCGGCACCGAGATCTTCCAGTGACACGATAGCTTCCAGACGTTTCACCGCATCGGGAGTCAGCAGCTTTTCATTGGGAGTAAACAAATAGGCATAGGCCTGATGATGCGAGCGGCCAACCCGGCCTCTTAACTGATGTAATTGTGCCAGACCAAATTTGTCAGCCCGATCGATAATAATCGTATTCGCCGTAGGAATATCAATACCGGTTTCTATGATCGTCGTGCATACCAGTACATTAAAGCGATGATGATAGAAATCAGACATTATTTTTTCAAGCTCTCTTTCCCTCATCTGCCCATGCGCGGTGCGGATTTTTGCTTCCGGAATCATTTCCTGCAATTCCTCAGCCGTTTTATCAATTGTCTGAACGTTATTGTGTAAAAAGTAAACCTGGCCGCCACGCAGTATTTCCCTCAGGATAGCTTCGCGTAACACCGATGTCTGCTTTTCCTGCCAAAACGTTTTGATAGCCAGTCGTTTGGCGGGCGGGGTTGCAATCAGGGAAATATCACGGATCCCTCCCATCGCCATGTTTAAGGTTCTTGGTATTGGGGTTGCTGTCATGGATAAAATATCGATATGGGTACGAAGCGATTTAATATGCTCTTTTTGTTTGACTCCGAATCGATGCTCTTCATCAATAATTAATAAGCCCAGATTTTTGAAACTAATGTTCTTGGAGAACAGTTTGTGCGTGCCAATAACGATGTCAATTTTCCCGGACTTTAATCCGTCTATAACCTGATTGGATTCCTTAGTGCTGCGAAATCGGGAAAGTAATTCAAGGTTGACTGGAAAATCGGCGAAGCGATCACGGAAATTTTCAAAATGCTGACCCGCCAAAAGCGTTGTTGGAACGAGGACACAGACTTGCTTGTTGTTCTGAACCGCCAGAAAAGCGGCTCTCATGGCAACTTCTGTTTTCCCAAAACCCACATCGCCGCATATCAGGCGGTCCATTGGCCTTGAAGATTTCATATCCTTGATAATTTCATTGATTGCATTTAACTGATCAACAGTTTCTGTAAACGGGAATCCACTGGCGAAACGTTGATATTCAAGGGAATCAAACTCATACACAAATCCGGGCTGCGCTTCACGTTTGGCATAAATATCGAGCAATTCAATAGCCACATCGTGAATTTTTTCTGCCGCTTTTTTCTTTTCTTTCTGCCACTGGTCGCTGCCCAATTTATGAAGCGGGGCATGCTCACTATCCATGCCAGTGTATCGGCTAATCAGATGTAAAGAGGTGACTGGAACATATATTTTATCATCACCGGCATAGGATAAGACCAGGAATTCGTTAATACTGTCATTGGTTTCGAGTGTTTTAAGCCCCTGGTAACGCCCGACTCCAAACTGAATGTGCACCACCGGCGCATGAAGACGTAACTCTGATAAATCCCGGATAATCAAATCCGGATCGACTGTTTTTTGCGTACTCCGGCGCTGGGGAATGGCCTGTTCACCGAAAAGCTGGGCTTCGACAATAATAGCGATTTGCGGGTCTAAAAGCTCTGCTCCTTCAATCAGAGGGCCGGTTGTAATACTAATCAGCTCATCACTGTTAACAAATGATTGCCAGTCACTAAGCTGATTTGCACTAATCCCGGTTTGCCTTAGCAAATCTAAAAGGACTTCCCGACGGCCAGCACTCTCCACCACAATTAAATGACGGCGGTCGGGTTGGCTGAGATATTCCCGTAGACGATGTAAAGGCTGTGGTGACTGACGTTGAACAGGAAGAGCGGGGGCTTCTTTCACCTTGAAGTTAAATACCGTCCCTTTTCTATCGACTTCCTGATGCCAGAGACGTAATTGCTGATGCGTATTCACCTGAGTCAGGAGATCCGTGGGGGTAATAAACATTTGTTCCGGTGTCAACACGGGTCGGCTGATATCATAGCGGCGCTGCTCATAGCGCAGTTTTAATTCCTGCCAGAATCGCTCCGCTTCGTCGGGTATATTCTGTATAAGACAAATACTTGCATTTTCTGGTAAATAGTCAAAAAAAGTGGCCGTATTCTCAAAGAAAAGAGGCAGATAATATTCGATACCAGAAGGATATTGGCTATTGCTGACACTTTCATAAACAGGGCATTGGCTTGGATTACCCGAAAACTGTTCCCGAAAATTTCTGCGAAACAGGGTGATGCTGGCTTCATTAAGCGGGAATTCTCTGGCTGGAAGAATTTCAATTCGATCAACCTTGGCAATCGTTCGCTGCGATTCAGTATCAAACTGACGAAGACTTTCAATTTCATCATCGAATAGTTCAATGCGGAATGGGCAATTGCTGCCCATTGGATACATGTCAATAATCGAACCGCGAACCGCGTATTCCCCATGCTCCAATACTTTATTGACCGAATGATAGCCGCCATTTTGCAGCTGGCTTCTGAAATGGCCAAGATCAAGTGTTTGGCCCTGTTTCAGCGCAAAGGCATATTGATGCAGAAACGCTGGAGGACAAAGCCTGTGCATGAGCGTTGACGCTGATGCAATAACAATCGCCTTACTGGCTTGCTGCAAGCGGTTTAATGTGAGCAGGCGTTCTGAAATAATATCCTGATGGGGAGAAAATAAATCATAGGGCAGCGTTTCCCAGTCAGGAAAATAAAGCAGTTCACAATTGGATTGTCCGAGGAAAAAACGCAACTCTGACATGAGTTGATTGGCCGTCAGAGTATCAGGGGTGATAAGTAATTTAACCCCGGGTTCATTCAGGCAGTATTCCGACAGGGCAAGTGACAAGCTGCAGCCATGAAGGCTTCCCCAGTTTTGTTTTCGGTCAACAGATGGATATTGGAGTATGGCGTTTTGCATAAATCACGATCAAGACTATTTGAGGGTTGAAAGTATACTACAAGATAAGGGATGAACGAAAATATCCGCGTAGCCCAGGGCGCATTGCCATAAAGTTAAGGAATTTTGTCATTCCCGCGAATGCGGGAATCCATTGCTTAGCCGGTATTATAGCTAGTTCAGAGGTAGATCCCCGCCTTCGCGGGGATAACAGTTTAATATACAATTGAGCTTATCTTAATGGCAGTGAGCCTAGGGCGTGGTTAACCTGGCTACGTTTACTGTATAACTACTTTTGTTGAATAATTGGCATATGTCGTTGCTGTAAGCAATCAATCACCTGATAGAGATCCAGCTCGCAGGCTTTGAGCAGTACCAGAACATGAAATAGTAAATCTGCTGTTTCTTCTATGACTGCGTCCTTATCGCCTTCTACTGCGGCAATCACTGTTTCAACGGCTTCTTCGCCTACTTTTTGAGCGCATCGAGGCACCCCGGATTGAACCAGCTGGGCAGTATAACTAATCCCTTCCTGCTGATCGCCACGCGTTTGAATGATGTCAGCGAGACAGGCGAGAAAGTTGATTTTTGCCGTGGTCACGGGTTTATAACAGCTTGAATAACCAAGATGGCAGGCAGGTCCTGTTGGAATAACCTGAACTAAAAGACTATCGCCATCACAATCTACAGCCAGTGAAATGACATCCATTGAATTACCCGAGCTTTCCCCTTTACGCCATATACGTTGTTTGCTTCGGCTGTATAAAGTAAGCTTTCTGGTAACCTGGGTTATTTCAAGTGCCTGAGGGTCCATATAACCTAACATCAGTATATCACCGTTATTGGCATGTTGAATTATGGCGGGAATCAGATTATTCATTTTTTCCCAGTCTAATAATGTATTATCAATATGATTCATAATCTAACCTCGATATTATTTTCCGCAAGCAAGCATTTGATTTCCTGGATACTTGCAATTCTGTCGTGAAAGATAGACGCTGCGAGCGCTCCATCAACTTGAGCTTCTTTGAATACAGCAATAAAATCGTCAGCCGCACCTGCTCCGCCAGAAGCAATTAATGGAACATGAATTGCTTGTCTGAGCATTTGCAACTGCTGAATGTCGTAGCCTTTTTTTACACCATCCGATTGCATACAATTCAATACGATTTCTCCAGCACCTCTTGCCTGAACTTCCTTCACCCAATCCAGGGTTTTGCGCCTGGAATTCAATGTTTTGTCCGGATTGCCTGTGTATTGGAATACATAGTAATCATCGTCAATCCACTGGCTATCGATCCCGATAACAACGCATTGCTTTCCAAATTGATCACTCAATTCATTGATTAATTGCGGTCTTTCCAAAGCCGGGCTGTTGATAGAGAGTTTATCTGCTCCCGCATTTAAAATAGCTCGCCCTTTATCCAGTGTACGGATGCCGCCAGCAACAGTAAAGGGAATATTGATTGTTTTGGCGATTGCTTCAATCCAGTTTAAAGAGACTGCGCGATCTTCACTGCTGGCCGTGATATCATAAAATACCAGCTCATCGGCACCGGACTGTGAATAGTGGCTGGCCAAGGGCAGTATATCGCCAATAATTCGATGATTTCTGAATTGAACCCCCTTAACAACCTGATTATTACATACATCCAGACAGGGAATAAGGCGTTTGGTTAACATAGCAAAACTCCCTCGGAATAACTGGATAAATCAAAATCGGTTTCATAAAGCATTCGCCCGAGAATGGCGGCTGACAATCCCATATCTGCCAGGCGCTTCAGATCATCCGCGCCACGAATTCCACCAGAGGCATGCCACTGAATTTGCGGGAATCGTTCAATAGCTTGCTGGTAAAGGGAAAAATCAGGGCCTTGCATCATGCCATCGCACTGCACATTCGTACAAAGAATTTCACGAATGTCCATATCCGAATAAGCCTCAACGAGATCCCAAAGACTAATCGCCGTGGGTTGCTGCCAGCCGTGACTGGTAAGCAAGGGCAGGTTATTGCTCCAGCGAATATCTAATGCCAGCACAATTCGGCCGCCACCGGCCAATCGGATAATTGCTCGCGTTAAATCGGGATCGTGAACCGCCAGACTCCCCAGAACGATGTTATGAATTCCGGCATCAAGGCATTGCTTTACTGTTTCAAGAGAGCGGACTCCACCTCCTGCCTGTAAAATTAAACCGGAGGATAAAAGGCTGGTCATTAATTCAAGCTGTTCCATACAGCCCGATCGTGCGCCGTCTAAATCCACCAGATGTAAACGAGTCATTCCTTTTTGGCGATAAAGACTTGCCAATTGCAAAGCTGTTTGTGGATAAATTGTGGTCTGTGAAAACTCGCCCTGACGCAAACGGACGCATTGCCCTTGTTGTAAATCGATGGCAGGAATAATATTCATTATTGCATCCTTAAAAAGTTATCAAGTAACTGTAAGCCGGCTTCTGCAGATTTTTCCGGATGAAACTGCATCCCTACTTTATTTCCCTGCTGCACAATCGCAGAGAACGGCTGCATATAGTCACAGCTGGCTATCGTGTGCTCATTACTTTTGTCAATAAATCGGGCATAACTATGCACAAAGTACAGAAATGTCTCTTGGGGAAGCTGTTGCTGAAGAGGAGACTCCTGCAACCAGCTTATAGAATTCCAACCCATATGAGGGACTGGACAGCCTTTCTGTGGAAAAAAACTGCTCACTTTTCCCGGAAGCAGGCCCAGGCATTCCACCTGGCCTTCTTCACTGTATTCATAAAGTAACTGCATACCGAGACAAATTCCCAGAACAGGCTGCTGAAGTTCTCTGATTAGATCAACGAGCCCGTATTGAATCAAGGCATTCATACCGGATAAAGCAGTGCCAACGCCAGGAATTATTAAGTGACTGGCCTGTTCAATTTTTTTTGGATTGTGGGTGAGTGTATAGTCATAACCCAGTCGGGCCAGTGAGTTACTCAACGAAGCCAGATTGTTCCCACAGATATCCAGTACCGCAATCATAAAATCCCCTTGGTCGAAGGTAAGTCATTGTCAATTCGGGCACAGGCTTGTCTTAATGCGCGGCCCAGGGCTTTAAAGCAGGCTTCTATCATATGGTGATGGTTTTCACCGGTGATTTTTATATGAATGCTTGCTCTAAGGCTTGCAGCTAAGGAATGAAAAAAGTGGGGTACCATTTCGGTAGCCATTCCGCCTACAAATTCCCGGGTAAATGATGCTTCAAAGCGGCAATAGGATCTTCCGCCCAAATCAATGGCAATAGCGGCCAGAGCTTCATCCATTGGCAGGGTAAATCCATAGCGGCCAATTCCTCGCTTATCGCCTAATGCTTCACACAGTGCGTCGCCCAAGACTAAGGCCGTGTCTTCAATCAAGTGGTGCTCATCCACTTCTGTATCGCCCAAGGCATTCAGTTGCAAGGCAAATCCGCCATGTTTGGCAACCTGCTCCAGCATGTGAGAGAAAAAGGGAATAGGCGTATTTATCGAAATATTGTTATCCGAGTCAAGAGTCAGGCTCATCTCTATCGCTGTCTCACGCGTACGCCGTTCAATCCGGGCCTTTCTTGCCAGAATGAGATTAACAATTTCCGGCCAGCTTTGTTGTTTGTTAACCTCTAAAAAGCCAATACCGAGATTTTCTGCAAATTGACGATCGCTTACACGGTCGCCTACCATCCAGCTCGTTTGATCCAGTTCATTATTTTTAAGAAACTCAGTCATTAACCCAATAGCGGGTTTACGGCAAAAACAAGCATCTTCCTCTTTGTGTGGGCAAATGAGGATATCCTGAAAGCGAATACCCTGTGATAAAAATAAATCCAGGATGAAATTCTGACACCGCTCAAACTCTGGCAACGGGAAACTGTCAGTTCCCAGGCCATCCTGATTCGTGATCATGATGAACTGATACCCTGCCTTTTGTAAACGAAGCAGAGAAGGGATCACATCAGGTAAAAGTTTAACTTTCTCAAACCGGTCTACCTGAAAATCTTCAGGCTCTTCCACCAGAGTTCCATCCCGATCAATGAGTAACAGTTTTTTCATACAACACCTGTAGGTTTAAAACGGTTTAATACGTCAAGGAGCAGGGTATTTTGCATCGCATTACCGACTGTAATGCGCAGCATATTGTGCAGTTCGGAAGTATTCGGCAATTGCCGCACCGCAATATCATGTGAGGCCAGCCAGACTTGTAACTGAGCGTTATATGGGCTTTTTATTAAAATGAAATTTGCCTCGCTGGGGTAAACAATCTCTATCCATGCAAAAGCCTTCAGGGCTTTAATCAGGTTTTGACGCTGTTCCACAATGTGGCTGACAGAGTTTGCAAGCCATGCCGGGTTTTTCAAAGCTAATTCGGCAATTTTCAATACAGGTGCTGCCAAATGATAGGGTGGGATAATCTTTTTTATTTGCTGAATGAATGCCTGGTTAGCGACGACCGCTCCCACTCTGACAGAAGCGAGTCCATAGGCTTTGGACAGTGTTCTCAAAATAATCAGATTTTCAAATTGCGGGAGTAAACTAATAGCACTTTCCCGAGCGGAAAAATCAATATAGGCTTCATCAACAACGACTGCCGCTTTATTGGTAAACTGTTCGCAGATTTCGGCAATGCTGGCAATATCCAGACAATTACCAGTGGGATTATTAGGACTGCATAGCATCACCAGTTTGCAGCCTTCACGCCAGCTTGAAAACAGTTTTTGCAAATCCAGGCTAAAATCGGATTTAAAGTCCAAAGGGCAGTCAATCACAGCCGCATTTTGCAGTTGCGCATAAAATCGATACATGGGGAAGGTGGGCGGGCATTGCAAAATGCTGTCCTGTCCTGCGATTAAAAATAAACGCATCAACAGATCGATACCGTCATCACTTCCTCGAGTGAGTGCAATCTGTTCCTGATTGACTTTATAGTATCCTGCAAGCAGCCTTTGAACTTCCCGCTCAAGCTGATAATCCGGATACTGATTTAAAGGCAGGTCAAGGGCCGAAACAGGTGCGCTGGGTGATTCATTAGCGTGCAGCCGGTATTTAAGCTCATCACCGCCCGGTCGATAAGGAATCAATCTGGCAAATTCTGGGCGGATTAAATTTAAAATGGTCACATTATTCTCCTGCGTAAACCGAGTCTATACGAAGCTGAATGGCATTGGCATGAGCTTGCAGATTTTCAAGCTTTGCAAGCCTCATAGCATATTCCCCCAAGCCCAAAAGGCCGGCCTTATCAATCGACTGGATAGTCATTGATTTCATAAAATCAGCGGTACTCAAACCGCTGTGTGTCTTTGCATACCCAAATGTCGGCAGGACGTGATTACTTCCGGTGATATAATCGCCCATACTTTCTGCGGCCCAAGGGCCCAGGAAAACAGTTCCGGCTGATTTGATCTCATTGAGCCAGTCACGGGCGTCTTCGCGATTAATAATTAAATGTTCTGGTGCATAACGATTTATTATAGCTAGCTGTTCTTTAACAGACTTGCAGACTAGTATGCTTCCTATGCCCAGCGACTGGCGAATGATCGCCTGTTTAGGCATTTCATAGATTTGTCTTGACAAGGCGGTCTGAACCGAGCAGGCAAAGGCTTCTTCCTCACATAGTAATATCACTTGAGAATCGCAGCCATGTTCTGCCTGTGCTAGCAAGTCGGCGGCGACAAATTCCGGATTAGCCCATTTGTCTGCAACGACCATCACCTCGGATGGGCCGGCAGGCATGTCAATGGCGGCCCCTTGAGGATCAATTGAAACCTGCGTTTTTGCCTCGGTCACAAAACGATTACCTGGGCCAAATAATTTGTCCATTTTGATGACCGTTTCTGTTCCATAGGCTAAAGCCGCGATTGCCTGGGCTCCGCCGAGTTTATAAATAGTGCTTATACCGCAAATGCGCGCAGCCACCAGCAGATGAGGGTCGATACCACCTGTTTTATCAGGAGGAGTACATAAAACGCGCAGCGGGCATCCGGCAATTTTGGCGGGAATGGCCTGCATCAGCAAGGAAGAAATTAATGGCGTATTATTTCCACCGGGTACATAGAGTCCCACTTTTTCAATAGGCCTATATTGCTTATCAATAATAATTCCAGGCGCTGTCTCAATGGTCTGTGAACAGGGCAGCACCGCCTGATGATACCTGGTAATGGTGTCTGTCGCCTGTACAATGGCTTCAAGCGCGTTATCCTCAATTATGGCTTCGGAAATTGCCTCAGGCTCAACCTGAATTGAATCCAACGCCACTCCATCGAGCTTTTCAGTCAGCTCAAGCAGAGCACTGTCCCCCTGGGTTCTGACCTGGGAAATAATTTCACTGACCTGTTGAGAGGGATCATTAGTCATAATGGGTCTTTCAAGGATTTGCTCTTTGGCTGAATCAGAAAGGGTGTTCCAGTTAATGATTTTAATCATGATTACTCCAGCATTTTCTCAATGGGTAAAACCAGAATAGAGCTGGCTCCCATTGCTTTAATGGATTCCAGCGTGTTCCAGAAAATTCCTTCGCTGGAAACGACATGTACCGCTACTTTCTCAGGATTAGCCGGCAGCGGAAGCACCGTTGGGCTTTCAGCGCCAGGCAAGTATTCACAGATCTGCTGTAGGGCATTACGGGGTGCATGAAAAAGAATATATTTTCTCTCCTGTGCCTGCTGAACCGCTTCAATGCGGCGCTTAAGCATGATGAGCAGATTTTGCAGTTCATCAGGAAGGGGATAAGATGATTGAATGAATAATGCCTGACTGTTTAAAAGCGTTTCGACCTCAACCAACTTGTTGTCTTCAAGTGTTTGTCCGCTTGAAACCAGATCGCAGATTGCATCAGCCATGCCCATTCGCGGAGCAACCTCGACCGATCCTGAAAGGGTTAAACATTCAGCAGAGATTTTATTTTCATCCAGATATTTTTTAAGAAGCAGAGGATAGCTGGTGGCTATGCGTTTGCCATCAAGACATCCTGGACCTCGATAGTCAAATGACTCTGGAACCGCAATAGAAAGACGACAGCGGCAAGTTCCTAAAGCTTGCAGAATAGAATAGGGTTTATCGGGAAAAGTTAGCGCCGCCTCCAGTAAAACATTTTCGCCAACGATACCGCCATCACAAAGACCATCGAAAAGTAATGCGGGAATATCATCGTCACGAATTAGCAGTAAATCAATAGGGAAGTTTTCGACATGGCATAAGAGGGCATTTTCTCGTAAGCGAAATTTTAATCCACAACGATTAAGTAGCTCCATCGATTCTTTGGCTAAGCGGCCTTTTTTTTGTATCGCTAAACGTAATCTTTTTGTCATGATTGATCTAACCTCTCTGCAATCAGTGTATAACCCCCGCTTCCCATGCTAAGACAGCGCGCTACACGCGTAATGGTTGTAACGCTCACTCCTGTTTGTTCGTGAATCGTTCGATAAGATAAGCCTTTACGTAGTAAGGGAACCACTTCCCAGCGATCGGCCATTGCTTCAAGTTCTGCAGGCGTACAGAGATCATTAAAAAAAGCAGTGGCTTCGTCTTCATTTTTCAATGAGCAAATTGCCTTCATTAAATGGTTGTTTGAACGTTTAGAATGGTTGTGTGATTTCATGATAGTGTACTAATGTAATATAACATTATCGCATTCTATCTGAATGCCATTTGATAGTCAAATCATTTGACATTCGGCGAGGTTTGAGATGTGATTACTGGCTAATGAAGAGGAAGGTCATTTTCGTTCAGGCGCATAGGTGTCAATTTAAAAAGAAATTCCCTTCTCTCAAGCTGGGAGAGGGCCAGGGACACTGCCAATAAGTTAAGGGATTATGACCTTCCCGCGAAGGCGGGAATCCATTCCTCAATTGGCATTATAGCGAGCTCAGAGATGGATCCCCGCCTTCGCGGGGAGGACAGTTTATATACAACTGAGCTTAACTTAATGGCAGTGGGGCTAGGGTGAGAGTTGATTTTAAACCCCTCTCTCTAACTCTCTCCCCTGAGGGGAGAGAGGATATAGGGAAACTTATTAAGTTGACCTTTATGCACACAGACGATAATAACCTGTTTAAAAAAGGAAGTTACCATGCTGCTCAAAAAAGAAAATTCGTGTTTATTGCTAATTGATGTCCAAAAAAAACTGGCTCCCCTGATAGAGCATTCACAAGCAATTATTGAGCGCTGCAAATGGCTAATGTCACTGGCAAGTGATTTATCAGTTCCCTGTTTAGTGAGTGAGCAGTATCCTTCGGGTTTAGGTCATACAGTAGATGAACTCCAGTCGCTAGAATGTGCAGAAACTTTTGAAAAAGTGTATTTTTCCTGCCACCGTGAGCCTGATTTTATTTCCACGCTAAAGAATCTGCACAGAAAACAAACCGTTTTAATTGGAATAGAGGCTCATGTTTGTGTTTTGCAAACCGCGATGGAATTAATTGAGGCAGGGTATGAGGTGTTTGTAGTTGTCGATGCGGTGGGCAGCCGAAAGACACTTGACTGGAAATATGGTTTGAAGCGAATGAAACAGGCTGGTATTCAACTGGTTACTTCAGAAATGGTATTTTTTGAATGGGTAGAAAAAGCGGGAAGCGCGGAATTTAAACGATTAAGCCAACAATATTTGAAATGAGGGAAGCTAAGTGAGTCTTAACAATCAAATTGCAGTGATAACGGGTGGTGCATCCGGCATGGGATGGGCATGCGCGAACGCATTAATGAAGGCGGGTGCTCGAGTGGCTATCTGGGATAAAACAAGTACTGAAAAAGGGGATTTGTCCATTGCCTGCGATGTGAGTTCTGAATCCGAAGTGGAGCGTGCCCTGCAGGAAACCATTGAGCAATTAGGTACCCCCCGTATTTGCATTAATTGCGCAGGTATTGCACCGGCAAAGAAAATGATTGGCCGCGAAGGAGCTATGCCGCTTGCAGCATTCCGCCAGGTCATCGACATTAATCTTATTGGTACATTCAATGTGATGCGATTGGTGGCTGAAGCCATGACTCGTTTAGCAATAGATGAAAATAGCGGTGAGCGAGGTGTGATAATTAATACGGCTTCAATTGCAGCTTTTGAAGGACAAATTGGACAATTGGCCTATAGTGCTTCCAAGGGCGGTGTTGTCGCCATGACACTACCTGCAGCAAGAGAAATGGCGGAGCATGCCATTCGTGTGAATACTATTGCTCCTGGTTTGATTGCCACCCCCTTATTATTAAATATGCCGCAGGAGGTTCAGGATAAACTGGCTGCAACGGTGACGTTTCCCAAAAGACTGGGTAAGCCGGAGGAGTTCGCTGCATTAGTCATTCACATTATTGAAAATCAAATGATGAATGGTGAAGTGATTCGATTGGATGGTGCGTTGAGAATGCAGGCAAAATAAGCCGGTTAAATCCCGTCATTGCTGAAAGGAATGCAATGACGGATTGATGGGCAATGTTTTATCTTTTCACGATTTCTCTACCGGAAGGGGAAGGACTATCCTCTCCATCGGAGCTGCTCAAAGAGTTAGAATGAAAAGCATAGAGATTTTGTGATATGGCTTCTTTTTCCACCTGATCTTCTTCTTTCTCTTTCTGCGCCTCCAGGGCGCTGCATAGACCAGAGGCGAAAAAAGAGAAGATATTGGCAGCGCTTGACTCGACAGGTGTACATTGAGCCACTCTGATCACCTCTTCACATTTATCCATGATTCCGCGATGCGCCTTCACCACTTTTCTCCTGCTGCCGGCTGGCAGTATGGAAACATACTCTCCCATCTCCTGGAACAGGCCTTGCGCACTTTCAAACAAAGACAGCCGCCATTTAAGAATTTCTTCATAGCTCATCGTTTTGATATTCTCGGGCGTATGGGAAAATAAGTCGCCAATCATTTCTTTTATAGACCGAGTCCTTAAGCAACTGCTGCGAACCCGTCTTCTCTTAAACTCCAAAGCAACCTGATTAAAATTATCTATGGCCTCGATGATTTCCGGAGCCCTTTCAAGCTTGTGAACCTGTTCGTTGCCGATATGAACTGCTAACTCCACCATATTACTTACGTTAGATAGTTCCGACATATCATTCAGTTCCTGAGCAAGTACTGCAGATTGGGCACGATTTCTATATACGTCGATTTCAATCGCCAATCGCTCTGCATTAGCTTCATCCAGATCATGATTGGAAAGATAGCTCTCTAAATGACTAATAAGCTTGAAATAAAAATCCTTGGTTAATTTCCTGCTGGCTGTCAGGGGCTTCTGAAAAGGATGGTTAGGATCGCTTAATATTATGCAGGCCAAGGGTATTCCCTGTTCATCAGGCACCAGTAAAGAAGCATTGTGTTTAAGCAATGTGCTGAAGCAGCCAGACATATCAATGCTCCCCCGGCAAGTCTGGAGACAATAATGTATAGGGGAAGGGTAAAATTGTTCTCGTATTTTTAGTGGTTGGTAATTGAGATCATGTTCACTGCACTGAATTAAAAAATCGAGAAAAAGATCATCGCCGCAACTCAGAGCTTCATTAATTAGACGTTGTTCAAGGCTGGAATGAAAAGGATAAAGTGTAGAGGCGAGGGCAAAGTTTTTATCTTTAACAAGCTGCTTCAGCAGTTTCTCGCCTGTGGTTTGTATCTGCAGACGCAGCAGGTTTAATTCGCTTAAACCTGCTTGTGAAGGTCTTGCATCAATAGCAACGATGGATAGTTCGCTTGTCTTTGCGAACATATTACATAAATCGATAGCCAGTTTGCTGCTATTTTCTGACTGAAGCTTCGCAAATTCTCGAGCCAGCCTCTGTAAGCCACTCTCAAATTCTTTTTCAGACGGTCTGATTTTTTCTTTTTTTGATGATTTTTTCGGTTGTTTGTTTTTATGTTTGGAGTGACTAACGGGCGCTGATTTTTTCTCTTCCACAGTTTTTATCTGCGGTAATGGAGGTTTTTCCTGGGCAATAGGCGATTTAAACCGGATAGCGCCAAGCATTTCAGCAACTGCTGCATTGGTATCATGCTTGAAAAGAGGGTCTAACTGAAGCCGAATGGCTATCATTCGTTGTATGGCCTGCTTGTGCTCTGCTGCATTTTTTTTCAGATCAGTGGAAAGATCACTTGCTCTTGCTTCTTCTACCTGGTACTGCTGCTGCAGTTGTTCAATGCATTCTTTTTTGAGCGCTCGTAATTGCATTAATGTAGGTCTAATCATTTCTTCTGACAGCGCCAGGAATTTACCGTTCAAATCATGGTCAATGGAAGTGGTTTTCTGTCGACCTTTACTGACAAAATTTAATGAAGGGAGTTTGGTTAACTCATCTTTCTCATTAAAGTAAATATGGAGGATATAGTGATCTGACAGCGGATCTGGCTCTCTTTTAGCTTCGTCTGGCTTGGCTGCCTTTAATTTGACAGTGTAATGGTACTGGCTTAATGAAGGAATGCCATTGCATTCTGTTGCATAAACGCTGATATGATGCTCGATAAGCTCAAGCTTTTTGTCGTCCAGGTCGAAAGTCACTGGCCTTGGCATTTCGAGGTCTATCAGATAATAATCTTTGTTGTCCAGAGTTGTTAAAGGCTTTAACTTTCTCACGTTAACCAGTTTTTTCTGGCCGTCAATATAGTGGGCAATAAAATTATATAAAGTATTTTTATGAGGCATGAATATACTCAATGCTTGATTTAAGGCAAATAATACATTTATTGCACAGGGTTATCAATGATATTTTTTACAAAATGATGTCAATTTGAACACTCATATGAATTAAGCTTTCTCATGATGATTTGAGCCTGCTTTTGAGTTTAAATCGCCTGTGGAAGTGTAGGTATTAACTGCTTCTGTCGGGTGTTGTCCATGTAAAATCTGGACCAGTTCCTGGCGGATATTCAGATTAGTGACGATCACCTGCCCGTTAACAGTGTTGAGCTCACGGCAATGAATTAATTTGTTTGCAAGTTCTTCATTGAGTCGTTTAATCTGACCGGCCTCTTCAGCGGAACAGCTATTTAGAAAAATCTCCAGTGCGTTCTTATGCTCTGCAGAATTGGAAGAGGAGGTGAGCAATTCACTGCGCTGTTTTCCGCTTGCTTCCAATTGCTCTGATAATTCCTGTTTTTGATTAGCAAGGCTTTCCAGATTCTCAAATTGCCTGTTAAGAAGAATCTCTTTTTCCTGAACCAGGACATTACATAGGTTATTGAGCAAATGAATTTCATTGGCTAGCAATGAAACCAGTGTTGAAGCCTGAGGAGAAGTCATCACAGTCCTTAAAATGATTGCATTTGATTAAGCATATTGGCGGCAATTTGTCGGCCAGACATTTCATATTGCCCGCTGGCAATCTGACTTTTAATAAACTCAATTCGAGCTTCATTGACAACTTCGGTATCCGTAACATACTTTTTTAGCATGGCAATTTGCTTGGTAACATCGCTTAAACTGACATTACTTGCACCAGAAGCATTCCTGTTTTGATGAAGTTGCTGGGAGTTTTTTAATTTAATCTCTGGATCCAGCTGCTTAAAATTATGGGAATCGTTAATGGAGTTAACCATAATATTGTCCTCAATTACATTCATCATAGTTATCGGTTCCATTTTAAAGATCTTTAGAAAAACCCTGGAAAAAAGGATAAAAAAGGTCTACCGATAGTTGTCCAGGCGTAGCCCCTTTAAGTCCAGTCAGTGAGGCTTTTCGTGCTCCAGACTTAGCAATATCATAAATAAAAGGAGATGTCACTAATTTTGTTGCTCCCTTCTCCGGTTTTTGGTAGAGGGAAAGAAAATGTCACTAAACTCTGCTGCTCCCTTCTCCCGCTTGCTGGAGAAGGGAGGATGTGTGACTAAGAAGATGAGACTGTGACTTTTCTGACATCAATAACCTGCGCATCGACAACTCGTTTGCTTGTCAGATTACGGACTTTTATAGTTTCATTCAAAGCCCCGTCTGCAAGTGCAATTGCTGCCATAGTAATTTTGATATTACCGTTAATGGCCTGAATAAGAATTTGTTCACCTTTTCTCACTAACCAGGGTTTTTGCAGCAGGCTATGGGTTATCAACTGTCCTTCTTTGATATTTTTTTTAACCGCCAGACCAAGTGCCTGATCGGAGTTATCAATATAATCCTGACTGACGAAACTAACATTTTGTTTTTGTAAATAAATATCTCTGTCGGTGATAATGTCCCCCTTGGCAAGCGAATGAGAACTCACCAGAACTTCCTTCAGAATGGTAATCCGAACTGGTACGTAAATTGTCCAGTGGTTAGTGGGTTCTTTACAGCGAATACCAATGGTCGTATGTTGTTTAGCGAGATGCTGATAAGGGTTGAATGCTTCCAGTTGATTTTTATGACATTTCTGTAAATGTAACCTGGGATCTATATTTTCTGCGACGATATTGATTTGATCATAGTGTTGATTGGGCATCTCCTCTTTAACAAACAACTCTATTTTATGTCTTAACACATCAAGCGATTGATTTTCAGCGTAATTAGTCAGGGGATGAAGCAATACAATGAAAACAATTAATCGATAAAAAATCATGTACAATACCGTTTTATAAAAAAACTCCCCAAGCAAAAATCAAGCCAACTTTCTAATGGCTGTTTTATAAGGACCATCAACGATGTATTTTAGAATGATTATTATCAGCTGGATATTGAGTCAGAATGTGTGGTCAGCGAGCCACCGTCCCCAGGAATTTTTGCAGGAAATCAGGGGGAGCTCTAATGAAGGAGAACAGATTGTTGAGCATTTTTGCGCAACCTGTCACGCCGCCAAGCCGATGATTAATCTTGGAGCGCCTGTCATTCAGCGGGATGAGGATTGGATCCCGCGGCTGAAGCAGGGATTTAATGTCTTATTCAACCATACCGAAGAAGGGTATGGGGCTATGCCTTCTCGTGGAGGATGCTTTGAATGCAGTGACGAGCAATTGAAGTTAGCCATTTTAGCCATGCTTTCACCGCAAATCAAAAAAAATCTGCAAAATGAACTGGAAGCCCATAAAAAAAACAATTAGTTAAAAAAAATTATAAAAAAGCTAAACCTATTTTTTATTCTCCCGATAACAAAAAAAAAGAGAGGGAGGATACACCAATGAAAAAACAACTTATCATTGGATCGCTTTCGGTGTTAACCGCAGCTTGCGCTTCAATGGATCGCTCAGTGCCGATTGTCGATGATGGGGGGTACACCCATTATACGGCGTTTTATAAATCGGATTCTAAAGGCAGCAACTACTTCCCTGAGAAGCGAGCGGCTACAGGACGTAAAGTATTTATCTTTGACCCGAAAGCGACAGCATGGGCAGCTTATGATGCCCAGGGTAATCGGGTCCAGACAGGTAGTGCTTCGGGAGGAAAGGATTTCTGTGAGGACGTGGGTCGCCCTTGCCGCACAGTAACAGGTACATTCAGGGTATATTCTAAAAAAGGTGCTGAATGTACATCCAGTATTTATCCTATCGAAACAGGCGGCGGAGCCAGAATGCCCTACTGTATGCACTTCAGCGGTGGTTATTCAATCCATGCAGCTTATGAAGTTCCTAACTATAATGCCAGCCATGGTTGTATACGGGTACTGCCCAGTGCTGCACAATGGTTGAATCAGGATTTCATTGATGTAGGTACGACAGTAATTGTGAAACCTTACTAGAAGAAGTTTACGACCTGCCAGCGCAGGGATATAAAATATATCTGATTTCGTTTATCAAGCTACTTCGTGAGAGTAGCCTTGATAAGCGAAGTGCAAGATGCTTGCTCAAGCAAGATATTGTTTTAGTAATTCATTAACAACAGCGGGATCCGCCTGTCCTTTCGAGTATTTCATTACCTGACCTACAAAAAAACCGAAGAGCTTTTCTTTTCCCTGGCGGTATTCCTGAGCTTGTACAGGATTTTTTTCAATCAACTCCTTGATAAATTGCTCAATTTCAGCAGCGCTTTCAGATTGGCTGGCTTCTGCATCTTCTACCAGTTGTTCTACATTGGCATCAGGATGAAGCTCGAGATTATTAAATATTTGCCTGGCCTGATTATTACTAATCTTGCCCGCGCTAATGTGCTTCAATAATAAAGCGATTTGCCCGGCTGTTATTGGCGGGTTCAGGAAATCAAGCTGTTTTTCCTTAAGTAATGCCTGATAAGGCCCCTTGAGCCAATTAATGACCAGCTTCTCGCTAACCGGAGCTTGCTGCAGAACCTTTACAAAAAAATAATAATTTTCTGGTGAGGAGAGCAAAAACTGTATGTCATCCTCATTAATATTTTCCATTGCCGTCAATTGTTTTTTGATGGTTTCAGGTAATGGCGGCAGGCTGTTTTTGATGCTTTCAATGTTCAATGACTCCACATCCACAGGTAAGAGATCGGGATCTGGGAAGTAACGATAATCCTGCTCATTCTCCTTGGTTCGCAATACATAAGTGCGTTCGGTATCGGGATTAAAGAGCCGGGTTTCCTGAATTACTGGTTGACCATTTTCCAGAAGATCCTGATGCCTTGCCTGTTCATAGGCAATGGCTTTTTCAATAAAGCGGAAAGAATTGAGATTTTTCAACTCAGTACGCACCCCTAAACTTGCGGAGCCGGCAGGTTTTAAAGAAATATTAACATCACATCGAAATGAGCCTTCCTGCATATTGCCATCGCAAATACCTAGAAAACGAACTAACTGATGCAATGTTTTAAGATAGGCTATCGCTTCCTCAGAGGAGTAGAGACAGGGGGCAGTGACTACTTCCAGCAAGGGAGTTCCCGCGCGGTTTAAATCAATGCCGGTGTAATCAGGATTGGCGTCATGAACCGACTTACCTGCGTCTTCCTCCAAATGCGCACGTACAATGTCGACTTCTTTCGTAGCGCTATTGGGGGTTTCAATGCGCAGACGGCCATCACTGACGATGGGAGACTGATACTGGCTTATCTGGTATCCCTTGGGTAAATCAGGATAGAAATAATTTTTACGTTCAAAATAAGATAAGTTATTGATCTTCGCGTTAATGGCGAGTCCAAATTGAATGGCCATATGCACGGCCTCACTATTTAACACAGGCAAAACACCGGGTAAGCCTGCGTCAATAAAGGAAGTCTGTGTGTTTGCCCGTGCACCGAACCGGGTTGCTGAGCCTGAAAAAAGTTTTGATTTAGTTTGTAACTGCACGTGCACTTCAAGGCCGATTACGGTATCCCATTGCATAATATTGTCCTCACAAGGCCGGACGGCGTTGATGCCAGTCAGTCAACAGTTGAAATTGATGTGCGACATTTAATAATAAGGCTTCATTAAAATGTTTCGCCATTAGCTGCATGCCAACCGGTAAGCCTCTAATCTGACCCGCGGGAATGGAAATAGCCGGAATTCCAGCGAGATTTGATGCCACTGTAAAAATATCAGCCAAATAATTTTGTATGGGATCAGATTGAACTTCACCAAGCGGAAAAGCCAGAGTAGGGGTTGTAGGTCCCAGGATAACATCCACTTTTGAGAATTGCGCCAATAGTTCCTGCTGAATCAGGCGACGTATTTTCAGTGCTTTTAAATAGTAAGCATCGAAATATCCGGAAGACAGGGCATAAGTACCAGTCAGAATTCGGCGTTTGACTTCAAGACCGAAGCCTTCAGAGCGTGAAGCCGCAATCAGTTCTCTGATATCACCAGCTCTGGCACTTCGGTAACCAAAACGTATTCCATCATAACGTGAAAGATTGGAGGAGACTTCAGCGCAGGCAATCAGATAGTAGCAGGGAACCCACAGGGATTGTAAGGCAAGATCCATTTCCACGATAATCGCCCCTGCGTCTTCCAATTGCTTCACAGCGTGTCTGATTACCAGCTGAATTTCTGAATTAACTTCTGCCTGAAAAAAGCAGGAAGGAAGACCAACTCGCAAACCCTTCAAAGACTGATTCAGGAAACTCGAGTAATCGGGAATATTACTGGGGTAGGAAGTGGAGTCCTTCGGATCAAATCCCGCCATGACAGATAGAACCAAAGCCAGATCTTCTGCCGTTCTGGCCATTGGACCTCCCTGATCCAGGCTGGACGCATAAGCGACCATGCCATATCTGGAGACGAGACCATAGGTAGGTTTAATACCGGATATGCCGCAAAACGCAGCGGGCTGGCGGATGGAGCCTCCCGTATCGGAGCCCGTTGCAAAAGCTGACAGGTCGGCCGCAACAGCGGCAGCGGAGCCGCCTGACGATCCTCCGGGGACACAGGATAAATTCCAGGGATTTTTAACCGCGCCAAAATAACTGTTCTCATTAGTGGAGCCCATGGCAAATTCATCCATATTGGTTTTACCAAGTAATACAGTATTGTGAGCGGCGAATTTGTTTACCACGGTAGCCGAAAAGGGTGATTTATAATCAGCGAGCATTCTTGATCCGCAAGTGGTTGCGAGCTCGGATGTGCAGAAAATATCTTTATGAGCCATTGGCACGCCAGTCAATAGCTGAGCTTCACCTTTGTGAAGAAGCTGATCCGCTTTTTGGGCTTGCATCATTGCTGCTTCGGCATCCACATTAATAAAGCAGTTTAATGTTTTATACTGATCGATGCGTTTAAGATAGTGGCTGGTTAATTCTGTACTGGATATTTTCTTGCTATGCAGAGCAGTAATCAGTTCTCGTAAGTTTTTAAACATCCTGCTTTTCCGTATCAATAACCTTGGGTACCAGATAATGAGCTTCTTCAAATAAAGGAGCGATTTCCTCTAACTGTTGTAAGCAATTGTCTTCGCTCACTTCATCAGGACGAAAACGCTGATGCATATCCATTGGATGAAACAGTGGCGCGACCTCATCGGTGTTCATTTGCTGTATTCGTTCTGCGAAATTTATAATCGAATTGACTTCTTTCGCCAGTGAATCCATGTCCTCATCCTCTATATCAAGATGGGCTAATTCTGCAATAGAATGCAAATCGTTTATTGAAAATGTCATGTGATTTTCCTGTGATTCAGTGACCTCAGTTTTGCCCTGGATATTATATCCAATCTTTCCTGCATTCACAGTAAGTGATTACTATTTTATTGCTGCACCTGTAGCCGATTTAATCGTCAAACGTATAAAAATAATCGGCAGCCAGCAAAACCATCGGGAATATCTTTTTGAAGCGCTTGATATGGTTTCTAAAGGGAAGGTCAAAGTAGTTGCTGAAACCTATTCTTTGAATGAAATCAATAAGGCCTATGAAAAAGTAAAGAATGGCCAGGTGCGTTTTCGCGCTGTAGTGACTATGTAAAACAAGTGACGGTACGTAGTTAACTACGTACCGTTCCGGTTTTACTGAACTGAAATCACAATTTTTCCAATCTGCTCATTGGATTCCATATAGCGATGAGCGTCTTTTATTTGCTCCAGGGTAAAGCTGCGAGCTATACGTGGTTTAAATGTTCCACTTTGCAGATGATCAAAAATGTAATGCTCTGCTTTCTTTCGTAACTCAGGATTGGTGCTGAGCTCAAACAGTGTATAGCCGCGAATGCTGAGTCCCTTGTTTAAGGCAGTGAACAGAGGGAAAGGCATAGGCTCATTAGCCAATGCGCCATACACAAAGATGATTCCCTTGTCTGAGGCCGCCTCAGCTAATGCTTCAATCCCTTTGCCTGCAATAGGGTCAAAAATAACGCGTGCGCCTTTGCCTCCAGTAATTTCTTTTACTCGAGCGGGGAGATCTTCTTCATTAGTGACGATCACATGATCAGCGCCAAGCTCCAGTAATTCGGCTTTTTTAGCTTGAGTACGAGTGGTTGCAATGCTTATACCGCCCTGAGCACGTACTGTCTCAATAGCTGCGATACCGACACTACTGCTCGCTGCAGTAATCAACACGAAATCACCTTTAGATACATTCCCGTAATGAACGAGTGCGCCATAAGCAGTCATGTACTGCATCCAGATGGATGTCGCCTCAGTAAAGGATAATTTCTCAGGATAAGCCGCCAGAGCATAAGCAGGTATAATGGCGACTTCACCATAGACTCCGTATTTACCCATATCAAAACAGGGAACCGTACTGAATTTTTTACCAATCATTTGGGGATCAACACCTGGACCCACAGCTTCAATGACTCCTGAAGCCTCATAACCAATCTTGGAGGGGAACTGGGGCATTATAAGATATTGACCCACGCGAAACATTACTTCCGCGCGATTTAAGCCAATCGCATGGACACGCAAGCGTACTTCGCCCTGGCCGGGTTCTGGCAATGCGACGCTCTCAAGCTTTAACACATCGGCATTCCCTGTTTCATGAAACCGAACAATCTGCGCCTGGCTAGCTGACATAATATTTTCCTTTTAGTGACTAAATTTAATTATTCTTTCCATTTGATATTGCATCCCAAACTTGGTTTTTGCTCTGTGGAAACGGGCAGTGCGTTTAACAGACAATCCAGTGCATTGCGGATAGAAATACCGGACACCGGAATTTGATTTCCCGGACGTGAGTCGTCAAGTTGTCCACGATAAACCAGTGTCAGATTCGCATCATAGATAAAGAAATCCGGGGTGCAGGCCGCCTGATAGGCTTTGGCAACATCCTGAGTTTCATCGAACAGATAAGGAAACTGATAATCTTCTGTTTGTGCAGTAATTCGCATATTCTCAGGAGAGTCATCAGGATAGTTTTTTACATCATTTGAATTAATGGCAATGAAGCTTATTCCTTTACCAGTGTAGTCTTTTGCCAATTGGCTCAACTCTTTATTAACATGTTTTACATAGGGACAATGATTGCAAATAAACATGATCACTGTGGCAATCTGACCCTTGTGAGAACGCAATTCAACTTTGTCATTGGAAATAACATCTGTCAGGGAAAATTCGGGCGCTGCAGAGCCCAGCTCTTTCATATTTGAAGGTGTTCTTGCCATAACCAACTCCTTTGTGCAATTTTCTAAAAAATCACATTAATAATAGCAATGAGTGCGAATAGACTGTTTAAAACCGCCCAGAGTAATACCAGAGGGTTCTTCTTTACAATAGAAAATGCATAAGTTGCCAGGGATATTCCGCCAATAAAAAATATCCATTCATTAGCATAAGAAAAACCTATCGATAAGCTGGCAATACCGACTATACCTATCAGAAGGAAAATATTATTAAGCTGTCCTATCAGATAAAAAAAGATTAGCAGCTGCACGCATAACAAGACCGGGATGGCAAATTGCAGAATAGAGCCAATGCCCAGCAAGATCGCGCCGTGCCCTGCAATCAGAATGAGTTCAAGAGCAATAAAAAATACCAGTCTGGAGTAAATAGCAGTAAGCAATAGAAGGCTTGAGCCTGCTACATAATAAGCCTGCGCATTGGTCTGGGTGAAACCATAAAGCGTAATGATTGCACCCACAATACCAAGCATCCAAAAGAAATAATCACGGAATGTTAATGGCATCTTGTTACCAGCGTAAATAGATGCCTTTGGCTGCTGCGTCATTGATAATTTCGCGCTGTGGTTTGTTAGTAGAAACCCAATAATTGCCCATGTTGCTTAAAGCAAATTTTGCTCTTGGATATTGACATACGTCGAGCACTTCACGGCAATCTACTTTTTCAGTGTTGTTGTCTTCAACAACAAAACATTGAAAGTTAAACTCTTTTTCATCGGATGCAAAGGCCGCCCAGTTAGCAGCTTGTAATTTTGCGGTCAGAGGAGGGCTCATAAAGACTTCTTTTGTTTCGATACGCTGTAGTTCAACATGATGCGTACTGCGATTCTGTATTAAATAAAAGCTTTGATCACCCGTCTCATTAAGAACCAGATTATAGCCATTATACCCAAAACCGGTGACTTCGCACCCACGAGGAAACCCCTCTGCATAACTGCTTACTGAAGCCAGCAGCGATAAAATTCCTGCAAATCCTGTCTTTAATGATGACATTATTAACCTTTATACCAATGTAAAAGCGGCTATTCTAATGAGATTGAGTCTAAAAGTGAACCTCCTTTTAAACCTTGCTCTCTAATTCTTCGCGATGAGCAGTGATTCGTGATTTGATCATCGGGTAATACGTTCTGTAAATGCTCAATAACAAATAAACCACCACATAAATGAGTGAGACAGCCAGACAAAATGGGTTTAGCTCGGGATAGGTCCATAAAATAATCGCAGAGCAAACTCCATACATTATTGAGAAGACATGCATCAGCACCTTTAGTGCCCTGGATTCAGTCAGATAGTCGAGCCGCGAGGGATAGACGTATTTGACTGGAACAAAAACCAGGAGACATAAAACGGCAAGAATCAAGGCATTGGTATACATTGATGTGTTAAAAATAAACATGTAAAAAATAACAATATTCCAGTAACAGGGGAATCCTTTAAAGAAATGATCCGGGGTTTTAGCATCAGACTGGGTAAACTGGTAGGACGAAGTGATTGTAATCGCAATAATAATTAATAAACCCAGTGAAGGTGGAAGCATATCTGCTTTGGCGTATAGGAAAAAGCAGGGAGTTATCACATAATTAACATAATCCACGAGATTATCCAGCAAGGCGCCATCGATATTGGGTAATACCATTTTGACCTTTACAAGTCTTGCCAAGGTGCCATCCAGCGCATCGATTACAACCGCAATGGCCATATACCACAGTGCCTGTTGATATTCCTGCTGGTAAATTTTAATAAGGGTCAATATTCCCACATACGCAGCACTGGCGGTAAAGGCATGTACTGCCCAGGCGACCAAATAATGAGAAAAACGGTAGCCCAGTTTTTGTTTTGTCATTTCTAATCCTGTATGGCGGTTTTTGCAGATTACATTTGCAAAACACATTAGTTTAGTGTTGGAATTATTCCAACGATTACAAATAGCAAAATAGTAACAATAATCATTTATCTGAGGCAAGGATAGCGGTCATCTGATTGAGATATTTGTGTATTTAGCGAAAATTGTTAGTAAAAAATACTCCAATTAATTAATAAATGAACTTTAAAGTGCCCGTTTCCTGAAAAGGGGGGCGAAGTGTTATACTAATTTAAACTGCTTCTCGGTCTTTTGGTTCGGGGAAAATGCCTACAGGAGATGGAATATGATATTTCAAACAATTAATCCGGCGAATGAGCATCTGATTAACGAATATAAGGCTCTGGATTACAGGACTGCCGAAACCAGGATTCATAACGCTCATACGGCATTTAAACATTGGAAAAGCAAAACTTTCGCTGAAAAATCGACGCTGGTGCTGGCATTGGCAAAGTTATTGCGGCAAAAGTCTGAAGAGCTGGCTCAAATTATTACGATGGAAATGGGTAAACCTATAACCCAGTCTCAGGCTGAAATTGAAAAATGCGCCTGGGTTTGTGAGCATTATGCCGAAAATGCAGAGCATTATCTGGCTGATCACAGCATTCAGACGGAAATGAAAAAAACATTTGTCTGTTACAAACCGCTCGGGGTTATTTTAGCGATTATGCCCTGGAATTTTCCCTTCTGGCAGGTTTTTCGCTGTGCCATTCCGGCCATCATGGCGGGAAATGCGGTATTTTTGAAACACGCACCGATTTCCATTGGTGCTGGCAATGCGATGGAACAATTATTTCTCGAAGCAGGTTTTCCAAACCATTTATTTCAAAATCTGATTATAGATAATGACGTGGCAGCAAAAGTGATTGCACACCCCGAGGTGGCCGGATTGAGTTTTACAGGCAGTGAAAAAGCCGGGCGGATTGTGGGCGGGCTAGCCGTTTCAAATTTGAAGAAAGCGGTTTTGGAGTTAGGGGGAAGTGATCCTTATTTAATTTTGGAAGATGCGGATTTGGATATCGCTGCCCAGGCTGTGGTTTCTTCCAGGCTGAATAATTGCGGCCAGGTTTGTATCGCTGCTAAACGTGTAATTGCGGTACATTCTGTTAAAGACACGTTACAGCAGAAAATAGAACAATTAATAGCTGCCTATCAAATGGATGATCCGGCAAAAAATACAACAAAGTTGGGGCCGCTCGCGAGAAACGATCTGAGAGAAACTCTTCAGAAACAAGTAGAACAAAGCCTGACTAAAGGATGTCGGCTGATTACAGGAGGAAAAATTCCGCAGAGAGAGGGTTTTTATTATCCCGCTACCTTGCTTGTAGATGTAAAACCGGGAATGCCGGCGTTTAATGAGGAATTATTCGGACCAGTGATTGCCCTAATCGATGCGAAGGATGAAGAGCAGGGAATAGAGCTTGCCAACCACAGCTCATATGGTTTGGGCGCAGCGGTTTTTACCCGTGATATTTCGCGCGGCGAAAGGATAGCCCGTGATAAAATAGATGCCGGATCCTGCTTTGTGAATACCTTTGTCGCATCAGATCCACGTGTCCCATTTGGGGGTACAAAACACTCAGGTTTGGGGAGAGAGCTTTCGCGTGAAGGTATTCTTGAGTTTGTGAATGTTAAAACTGTCGCAATAAAATGAGCCGTCAGATTATAGTTATTAATACCCAGGTGCAGTCGATGTATTGCTATGCATACGACTCATTAATTAATGTTTATCCGATATCTTCAGCCAAAAACGGCCTAGGGGAGGAAAAGGGCAGTTTCCGTACCCCCAGAGGCTGGCATCGTATTTATAGTAAATTGGGATTAACGGCGGAAGCTAACTCGGTATTTGTCGCCAGAGAATGGACTGGAGAAATGTACACCGAGGAACTGGCAAGCCAATTCCCCGAGCGAGACTGGATCCTGACGCGCATTCTCCAACTGGATGGAATGGAGCCAGGTCGAAACCAGGGCGGAGAAGTAGACAGTCTTAAACGATTCATCTATCTTCATGGAACACCTGATACTACCCCATTGGGCCATCCCGGCTCCCATGGCTGCATTCGTATGAGAAATAGCCACATTATTGCCCTGTCGGACTGGGTAGAAGTAGGAACCCCGGTATATATTCAATAACAGTTGCAATTTCTATGCTTTAATTTCTCGCAAATTGAATGGGGTCCAGTATATAATTCCTCAAAAATTTATTTCCCATCCTGATGAGGTAAATGCATGTCTTATAAGTTTGAAGCGGGCAAGGATCTGATAATCCAGGAAGTTGTTGATAAATTACGTCAGAAAATGACCGGTGATCAGGGCCTTTATTGTGCCGAATTTGTTCGTCAGTTTTTTGGCACCGTTGCCCTTGAAGATTTGGGTGAATGGGATATTGATGACTTGTATGGTGCAGCTATCAATTTTTGGGCGCTCATTCAGCAACGTTCTCCCAATGAAACCAAAATTCGTATCTATAATCCCGATTACGAACGGCATGGATGGCAGACAACTCATACTGTTGTTGAGGTCATCACTGACGATATGCCTTTTCTGGTTGACACATTACGCATGGTGATTAACCGTCTTGGCCTGGTTTCCCATTTAGTGATTCATATGGGCGGATTTACTGTTCGCAGAGATAAACAGCACCAGGTTGCTGAGGTATTGCCAAGAGGCAGCAGTGAAAAAGGATCGTCCATCTATGTAGAAGCCCCTATTTTTATCGAGATTGATCGCCAGACTGATCCTGAAGTGCTTGAAGAATTACATCGTAATTTCGAGCGGGTTCTGGAAGATAATCGCGCTATTGTTGAAGATTGGCCAATGATGCGGCAACGAGTCCGTGAAGCGATTGACGAGCTTAGTGAAGCTGCAGGAATAATCGATCAGGCTGAGGTGGAGGAGGCCAAAGAATTTTTAGGCTGGATAGAAGACCATCATTTCACTTTTCTTGGTATACGGGATTATGATCTGGTTCATAAAGGACAGGAAACCATTCTTCAGCCGATTGCACAAACGGGCCTGGGGGTTCTGAGATCCAGTATGAGCAAGTCAAATGTGCGCAGTATTTCGGCAATGACGCCTGAGGCACGTGAATTGACATTATCCAATCGTGCTCTTGTGATGTTCAAAACTAACACAGAAGCTACCGTTCACCGCAGTGCCTATACCGATTATATCGGTGTGAAACGTTTTAATAAACAAGGGCAGGTTATCGGAGAAAGACGCATCATTGGTCTTTACACCTCTGCGGCTTATAATACCAATCCCAAGCATATTCCTTTTCTAAGGCATAAAGTCGCGACCGTGATGAAAAATTCCAATTTGAATCCTCGCAGCCATGCTGGCAAAGTCCTGCTGAATATTCTGGAAACTCTGCCTCGCGACGATTTGATCCAGGCGTCTGAAGATGAATTACTTGAAATCTCTATGGGCATTTTCTACATGCAGGAACGTCGCCGTATCCGCATGTTTGCTCGCACAGACGTTTATCGCCGCTTTGTTTCCTGCCTGGTTTATGTTCCCAAGGAACGGTTTAATACTGAATTGCGTCAGGCAATGCAAAAAGAACTTGCCGAGAGTTTTAACGCGCAGGAAATCAGTTTTTCGACCTGGTTTTCAGAGTCGGTTCTTGCCCGTATTCACTTTATCATCAAAACCAATCCTCAGGATAATACCGAGTGGGATTTTAAAGAAATCGAACAGAAGCTGATTGAAATTGGCCGTTCCTGGACGGATGATTTGCAACACTTTCTGTCAGAGGCCTTCGGTGAAGAAGTCTCAAACAGGCTGAATGCGCGCTACAAATCTGCATTCCCTGGTGCGTATAAAGATAATTTTACTCCGCGAACAGCAGTTTATGATATCAAACATATAGAGGCATTATCGAAAGATAATCCCCTGGTAATGAACTTCTATCGTCCGATGGATGAAGTGGCGAGCAGCTTCAGGCTAAAAATCTATCAGCATGATAATACTATTCCGCTCTCGGATGTGCTGCCTATCATTGAACGGCTGGGTATGCGCGCCATAAGTGAAAGACCTTATACTTTAAAATTTGAAGATGGCAAAACAACCTGGATCAATGATTTTTCATTGCAATACACCGGGGGTGAATGTTTTGATATCGATGAAATTAAAGATTTATTCCAGAATGCCTTTGCCAGTGTCTGGTTTGGTGAAGCAGAAAATGACGGCTTTAATCAATTGGTTCTGGCCGCTGGTTTAAACTGGAGACAAGTCGCAGTTTTGCGTACTTACGCGCGTTATTTCAAGCAAATAGGTCTGACCTTCAGCCAGGAATATATTGAATCTGCACTGAATAACAATGCGCTGATTGCTAAAAAACTGGTTGAGCTTTTTGAAATGCGCTTTAATCCAGAGGCTAATCCAAAGCGTGAAATTCAATTTGGCGAGAAAGTAGAAGAAGTGTTTGCCGCACTGGATAACGTAGCCAATCTGGATGAAGACAAAATTATCAGACAGTATGTGCATACAATGGCGGCGACATTAAGGACGAATTATTATCAATTGGACAAGCAGGGGAATTATAAGCCCTATGTTTCTATTAAATTAAATAGCAAGCTGATACCTAATTTGCCTAAACCGCATCCTTTATTTGAGATTTTCGTTTATTCTCCCCGCTTTGAGGGAGTACATCTTCGTGGCGGTAAAGTAGCTCGCGGGGGATTGCGATGGTCGGATCGTCGTGAAGATTTCCGCACTGAAATCCTGGGATTGATGAAAGCCGAGCAGGTCAAGAATGCGGTAATTGTGCCTTCAGGAGCGAAGGGAGGATTTGTTCCCAAACGTTTGCCTGCCAATGGTTCCAGAGAAGAGATCCTGGCGGAAGGTATTGCCTGTTACCAGGATTTCATTCGCGGTATGCTTGATATTACTGATAATTATAAAGACAGTCATGTCGTCAAGCCGGCGAATGTTATTTGTTTTGACGAAGATGATCCCTACCTGGTCGTCGCGGCGGATAAAGGGACCGCCACCTTTTCTGATATTGCCAATGCAATCTCGCTGGAATTTGGTTTCTGGCTGGGAGATGCTTTCGCTTCCGGCGGATCGGTGGGCTATGATCACAAGAAAATTGGTATTACTGCACGTGGAGCCTGGGAATCGGTCAAACGGCATTTCTATGAAATGAATGTCGATATCAATACCACCGACTTTACTGTGGTGGGTATTGGTGACATGGCGGGTGATGTATTTGGCAACGGCATGCTTTTATCGCATCGCATCAAACTGGTTGCCGCCTTCAACCATATGCATATCTTCGTTGATCCTAACCCGAACCCCGAAACCAGTTTTAATGAACGTCAGCGCCTGTTCAATTTACCTCGCTCAACCTGGGCGGATTATGATAAAAAATTAATTTCAAAGGGTGGCGGCGTATTTAATCGTAATGCAAAATCGATTGCTGTCAGCAAGGAAATGAAGCAGGCATTCGGTATTAAGCAATCAGATATCGAGCCCAATGAACTGATTCGAATCATTTTACGTTCCAAAGTCGACTTGCTCTGGAGTGCTGGTATCGGTACTTTTGTTAAAGCGACCACTGAAACGCATCTGGATGTTGGAGATCGAAGCAATGACGCAATCCGTATCAACGCGACGCAACTACGCTGTAAAGTGGTTGCCGAGGGCGGAAATCTTGGTTTGACACAGCTTGCCAGAACCGAATATTCCCTGGCTGGCGGTTTGATTTATACAGATTTTATCGATAACTCCGCAGGGGTAAGTTGTTCAGATAAAGAAGTCAATATCAAGATTTTGCTGGATACAATTGTTGCTGCCGGTGATTTAACTTTTAAACAGCGAAATGAGCTTTTAGAAGAAATGACGGAAGAAGTCGCGGCATTGGTACTTAAAGATAATTTTGCCCAGACCCGGTCCATTAGTTTTACAGCCGAAAATTCCCTGCGGATGGTCGAATTGCATACTCGCTATATTAACGAGTTAGAGCGTACTGGTAAAATCGATCGGGCTTTGGAGTTTTTGCCAGACGATAAAGTCTTCATGGAGAGAAAGCTCCTGGGCAAAGGGCTTGGGCGTCCAGCTATCGCGGTATTGCAGAGTTATAGTAAGACCATTCTTAAAGAGCAAATCCTGGCAACCAATGTGCCGGAAGATAGTTATCTGAAAGGAATTTTGGTGAGCTATTTCCCTAAGCCTCTGCAAGAGCGATTCAGTAAGCAAATGCAGGAGCACCCATTGAAACGTGAAATTATTGCTACAAAATTAAGCAATATTATCATTAATGAAATGGGCTTCCATTTTGTATTTCGTATGCAAGATGAAACCGGCGCGCCTGTATCTGCCATTGCAAGAGCCTATATGATTGCAAGAAGTATTCTGGATATTGATAACATCTGGCATCAGATTGAAAATCTGGAAACTCAGATCACGGTTGAAAAGCAAATGGATCTGGTTATGTCTTGTGTGCGCTTGTTGAGACGAACCACAAGATGGTTCTTGCGTAACCAGCGTCTGCGTTTAAATATCAGTAAGGCTGTTAAGGCTTTCGCCCCAGGGGTAGCTGAACTAAAACAAGCGATTCCTGGCATATTCGGCGCTGATTATAAAGAAGTTTACCTAACTCAATATAATCAGCAGCTGGAAGAGGGATTAAGCCCTGAGCTTGCTCGTGATCTAACAGCCGTCCGTGCTTTATTTTCAGCGATGGATATTGTGGAAATTGCTCGGCAGCTTGATATTAGTGTAACTAAAGTGGCCGAACTTTATTTTGGGATTGGAGAGTTTCTCGATCTGCACTGGATCCGTTCTCAAATTATTGCTCATCCAACAGACAATAACTGGGAAGCGTTGTCACGTGAGGCATTACGTGATGATTTGGATTGGCAGCAAAGACAGCTTACAATGGGAGTGATTACGCTGGACAATCAGCAGAAGGATTTCATGGGTTGTTTCACTGCATGGGCTGAGAGCCATTCCGGTTTGATTGAACGTTGGCAGCATATATTGGCTGATCTTCGTGCCAGTTCCAGTTTGAATTACACAATGTACTTTGTTGCGATTCGTGAACTGCTTGATTTAACACAGACCACGATGCAAATGACCGAAAAAGAAGCCCTGGTGTAAGGATGCACAGGGGTGTTGCATAAATGAAAACCGTATTTGCGAGCGTTGGCGAAGCAGCTCTTATAGCTTTGTACAAGTTTCGATCTGGTTGCTTCACTTCGTTCGCAAAGATTGATGGTTTTCATCCTCTAATAGTAATCAGTCCTATAATCTGGTTGATGAGTTATCAACTGCTGAGAAAAAGCATGTTTACAAAACAGTCGTTTTTTGAGATATGAATCTCTAATAATGTCGAGCTTTATAAAATAAGCTTCTCAATGTATTGTAAACCCATCTAATTAACATAATCATAAACTTATTAATATTGAATATTTATGAGATGACAGACCATATTGGCCGACTAATCGGTTATGCACGCGTAAGTACCGTAGAGCAGAATCTCAATTTACAGATTGATGCCTTAATAAAAGCAGGATGCATTCGGAAGAATATTTTTATAGATAAGCTTAATCCAGGAGCGAACACTGGCAGGATTAACAGCAGCTCGAGCTCGCGGAAGAAAAGGCGGGCGGCCAAAAATCAGTGCAGATCACCCCAAAGTTATTACGGCTAAAAGAATGCATCAGGATAAACATATTTCAATCGATGAAATTTGTAGTGCTTTAAAAATATCCCGGCCTAGCTTGTATCGATACCTGAATATGTAGAGATTAAAAAATGACAAAACCATTAATAGTAGCTATGAAAATGACTTCGATGAAATCCATCGAATGATCGTATCGGCCAAATCGAAAGTCTGGCAGCAAGTGAATAGTACACTAATTTTACTTTACTGGGATATTGGTGCTTACATCAGTAAAAAAACTGTAACGGGCAGTTGGGGGCAGAGTATTTTTGAAGAGTTAGCTTTGTATTTTTTCCTGTAACGCACTATCACATTGGCTTCTTGTATCAGGCTTCGTGTTTTGCCTCTGCCGACCGGATATCCCAGAGCATTTAACGCTCTCTGCATCCGCCGGCTGCCATAGGAAAAGCCACTTTTATCAGCAATTTCTTTCACAAAATCCAGCATATACTGGTGTTGGGGATCGACTGGTTTATTGTGACAGTTTTTCCGGTAATGCAGTAAAATTAGGAGGCAATTTTTGAGAGTCGGGGCAGTTTGCCACATTTAGTTTCAACCAACCTAATTGATAAAAGGGTACGAGCCTCACTATCCATTGACAGTGAGGCCAAACCATTATTGATTAGGGGTTACAATATTGAACCAAAAATCAAAGTTGTCGATTAAACCCAATAATTGCTTTAATGACTCTTGATTGCCTTCAATTTTTAACTCATTGTTGGCTTGTGTGCTGGTAACTGTTTTTTGTTTAAGAATAATTTGATTTAAGATCTCTCTATTGATTGTAATCGTTGCATCTGCTATATCTGATTGATATCCCTTAATGTGATGCAAGCTGCCATTATTGAGCTCTACGATGTATTTCTCATTAACATCAGGGAAAACAAAATTTAATGTAAGTGTGGTATTAGCAGCTTTTATGCCATCTAATTTAACGCCTAGATAATCGAAAAACAAATCAGTACTCATTGCGCGAATAGTATCTGGACTTGCCGTGTCGGGAGTGGCGCCTTTTTGGACGCCATCACGCAATTCCTTAGCTCCGCTTAGATAGAAATTACGCCATGGGCCTGACTCTGCTTGATAGCCCATTTGCTCTAAGGCATCCGCCTCAAGATTTCTGGCTTCCTGATTGTTTGGTTCCGCAAAAACCACATGATTCATTACTTCGGCCACCCAACGATAATTTCCTTGACTGTAATCTTTTCTGGCCTGCTCCATAATTTTGGAAGCGCCCCCCATATAATCGACGTATTTTTTACTAGACTCCACAGGAACTAGAGGATGTAATGTAGCTGGATTACCGCTAAACCAACCTAAATATTTGACATAAGTTGCCTTGGTATTATGGTTCATGGTCCCATAATAGCCTCTGTTTGACCAATAATGATTTAATGTATCGGGAAGGTTCACTTTTTCAGCTATTTCATCCATAGTAAACCCTTGGTTTGCATAGTGTAGGGTTTGATCATTAATAAACCGGTACATATCGCGTTGTAATTTTAGATGCTTAACTATATTGTCTCTATTCCAAACGGGCCAGTGATGAGGCGCGAACAATACCTGAACATCGTTGCCCCAAAGATAAAGGACTTCGTTCAAATATTTAGACCAGGCCAATGGGTCTCTAATTTTGGCTCCTCGCAGAGAGTAAGTGTTATGTAAGGTATGGGTTGCATCTTCAGCAGTACATAAAGCATGGTATTCTGGGATGTAAAAAAACATTTCAGAGGGTGCTTCAGAGTCTGGTGCCATATAAAAAACAAAATCCAAGCCTGCTAAATTCAAATGTTGTTGGTTATCTTTGATGAGGTCGGTAGGGGCTATAAGTGATACTGTTCCAGATGAGGTGGTCATTCCCAAGCCTGCTCCAACTTGCCCCGTAGGTGACATAGGTAGTAAATTACCATACATGTAGCTAGCCCTTCGGCTCATCGCATTGCCAGCCATCACATTTTCAGCTACAGCAGCTTCAGTAAATCCAATAGGCGCTACAATTTTTACTTTTCCTGCTTTAACATCATCTTCTGTAACTACTCCTTTAACCCCGCCATAGTGATCGACATGGCTATGCGTATAAATAACTGCCACAACAGGTTTTTTAGGTCGGTGTTTAAAATATAAATCCAGGGAGGCTTTTGCTGTTTCCGTAGAAATTAATGGGTCAACGATCACGATGCCTTGAGGCCCTTCAATAAAGGTAATATTGGAAAGGTCAGCAGTACGCACTTGATATACATGTTCATTAACTTTAAATAACCCTCCCATTGAAACGAGCTGGGACTGTCGCCATAAACTCGGGTTAACCGTGTCTGGAGAAAGGCTGTCTTTTTTGATAAATGAAAAGTTGCTTAAATCCCATACAATAGTACCATTAGCATTTTTAATCACCCCTTTATCTGGCAAGGGGGCAATAAGCCCTTTAGATGCATTATCAAAAGACTCTTTGTCATTGAATGGCAATTCGTTTAATAAATCATCATTGGCATTTTTAGTTACTGAAGAGGCTTCTTTTGGGGCTTCATTTGAGTAAGAAGTGCTTAATATTGGTGATAGAGCTAAAATACTTAGAGCTAGTTTTTTGATTATCATATCAGTCCCTTGTTGTTCATTGTTGGCGCTTCATTGATTAAGTTTTTTATATTTTCATGAGCCTTGATTCATTCCATTATCCTAAATTTATCAATAAAGGCTTTTAACGATAAATATTTGCCATAGCCCAGATGTATTGGCATAATTTTTTTATTGAACCCCCCCAAATTATGAAGATGTAAAATTTTTTCTTTATCCTGATCATACATAGAAGCTTGTATTACTCCTTTCGGTTTGCCAAGTTTAATTCCTTTGGCAGCATGTGCCTTTAATCCCTCTTTGGTTCTCTCTGAAATAAACTCACTTTCCAGCTCCACCAGCATTGAAAAAATGGTAATCAGCACTTTATTGGTTACATTATCTTTAACTGTGGGTTTAAATCAAGATTCTGCTTAATGAGAATCAATCTTGCTTGTTTATCCTGGATAATTGTTTCTATTGTATGAAGTGTTTCCTTGAAGGAACGTCCTGGTCGTGATAATTCCGAAGCAATAACAATATCATTTGTTAATAATCCCCTTAGCCGGAAATGTCAAAAACTCTTAAAGTAAACCACCAATACCATGTCTTTCTACAATATTGAGTAATTTAAGTATTGCGCCATGGAGAAATTACTCACTCTCAATTGGAATTTTTTCTATAAAATGAATTGCCTTGCAATTTAGTGACCTTTTCTAAACGGAGATTAAATGAAAAACGGAGTCTTATTTTATGTCGAGCATTACTGCAGGTTCATCGGATCCCAAATTGATTATTCGTTCAGCGGTTCTTTATATCACATTGATAGAGAGGAGTTTGGACCCTATAAAACAATGGGGAATAAACAAAATTTGATTTACAATACAATCAATGCCCTGGCAGCTGAGCATGAACATTACGTCTGCATTCGTTTAATGCTTCAATATCACATTGGCGACTGTGGGGATCAATCCGCCTATTTAGCGGCTCTGCTATCCAATACCACTTACTTATCTAAACGCTATAGAGTGTTCTATGCAGCCTATGAAAGCGAACAGGTCAATCACGGCTTTGTACTTATTATTCCACGCTCTAATCAATTACTTCAAAGCGATCCGTTTCAAAATAAGACCAATCCAATGACTGTCGATGCCGAATTATTTTTAGATAATGAAGCCATTATTGTAGCCGATCCCTGGCGGAATAAAATTTTTCCCAATGGGATAAACCAATCGAATAATCCCTTTAACTTTAAATCTGACGTTAGTATTTCAGCGCAACAATGGGTTTTGCAGGAGTTTAAAGTCTCTAACTACTTTCAGCAGCTTCAATTGCATTGCCTAGATTCTCTGATAGAAGGTTTTGACTGTCTTGATAGAACAGTGAAGCTAGAAATTAGAGATACTGGCAATTATCAAAAAGCCTTAATCGATTCAGCGGCACACCCCGATCAAATTGAATTGACAAGAATATTGCTATGTAATATTCCATTTATACCCCTCTCCCCAACTCTCGACGATGTGTTGGCGAAAGCAAAATCCACCGCGATACTGGCTGGTAACTGCACCGGACTGGAATTGGTAAACGCCTTTATCGCCCAAAGAGAATTGGAAAAAACAAGCAAACACAATAAAGCGAGAATGGGATTTTTTAATGAAGCCATTGTGGATAGAGATCCGCTCTGTAGCAACATGTCACGTGGATCGATATCGCTAATAAAAAATAGAGATGAAGGGGGATATCAATTGAATTAATCACGAATAGCATTTCTCCCTTTCGTCAGGTTTACCGCTAGTCCTGACTACATGGGACAGTCATTCTCTTCGCTGGGAGGATAGTAATACCAGGAGCCGATAAAGAAATCGTTTTGTATGGGAAGAATGTAAAGTTTTCGGCAGGCATAATGGCCCGTGAGGTGATTTTTCCTAAACCGGCCGTTAAGCCATCCGCCTCCGGCCTTGGCTTTTGCAATCTCCTCTTGGACGACTAAAACGCCCAAATCATCTTTATACCACCATTGATTAGTCCCTATTGTTTCGGGATGAATAGGGGAGGCTAGCACCATACCATTCAGTTCAATGGCAAGAATTCGACTTGAATTTTTTTGAAACCCATTCAACGCCGTCTTTTTTCCCTCTGTCTCGATTAATATCCTGGCTTTTGTCACACGGTCCATGACCTTTTTCTCTTCGATGGTTCTTAAAGACTCCATCGCGAATATATCCAGAGCCGGGAAAGTCGCGAGTAAGAAATAAACAGTATGAGGCCCCTTGCTACAACTCATCCAATTGCTCGTTCACTAAAAAATACGGTATGTTAGCACCATCGGATAACGTTGTAAGCCAGTTCCACCGCCCGGCCAGTGTGCCTTAGTCATTGGAGGCCATTGACCAATAGTTGACACTATCCGACCGGACTTGGAGCATCGAAACTAGTTGCTTAAGTTCTTCAGAGAGCCATCTTCTAAGCGTAGGGTAATATTAGACCACTACATATCGCTATCAAGCCAAATTGAATGATGAAAACGCGCTGATTTCGGACTGGTTGCTGCAATTAGCGCAGAGCCAGCGTAATTGGGGCTTCGGTTTATGTTTCTTATACCTACGCAATGTGAAGGGATTTCCCCTGGAATCACAAACGGGTTTATCGAATCTATCGGGACTTGGAACTCAATATGCGAATAAAGCCTAAAAAGCGGTTAATGAGGGACAAGCCAGATGCCTTGCGGTACCTACTTCAATCAACGAATGTTGGTCGATGGATTTTATGCATGACCAGTTAGAGGATGGCCGTAGCTATCGCTTGTTAAATGTGATTGATGACTTCAACCGCGAAGGCCTTGCCATCGAGGTCGATCTGTCCTAGCCGGCAGAGCGCGTGGTTTGAGCGCTCAGTCAAATCATCGAGTGGCGGGGTAAACCTCGGCAAATACGTTGTGATAATGGTCCTGAATATATTAGCAAACTGCTGCAACAATGGGCGGATATAAATCAGATACAGTTGGTTTTTATTCAGCCTGGAAATCCGCAGCAAAATGCTTATATTGAACATAATCGCACCGTTAGATATGGCGGGTTAAGTCAATTTTTATTTGAAAGCATTGCAGAAGTTCAACTTCATGCGACACAATGGTTATGGACGTACAACAACGAACGTCCTAATATGGCTATTGGAGGTATTCCTCCAAGGCGAAAATTGGCCTTAGTGGCATAATCCTCTACTTTTGACTTCGGTTAAAAATGGGGGATTACCCCAACTTCTATTTGATAGTGAAGACTTAAAAGAAGGTAGTACCGCAACAATAACTTATGAAGAGACTGCATCGTTCTAATTAATCAGAATCATAGGGCAATGGCACGCTCCAAGGAATATGAATGAAATCAAAAATACTGGACTTTTTTTCTAAGTTACGAGCGAGTTATTGGTATATCCCTTTACTGATGTGCATCATTTCCCTCTTACTTGCTGTTTTAACTTTACGTTTAGATCATATGCTCGTTTGGCATTGGTTAGAAAAATGGGGTTGGTTTCATGCCAGCAATCCCGAAGGAGCTCGCAGTATTTTATCCACAATCGCCACTTCGATGATTACGGTAGCCGGAGTGACATTCTCTATGACTATTGTAGCCGTTGCTTTCGCTGGCAGTCAGGTTGGCCCAAGACTCACTTCAAATTTTATGAGGGATAGAGCAAATCAAATCACATTGGGTACTTTCATTGCTACATTTTTATTTTGCCTATTTATTTTATTAGCGCTTTTTAATGCGAATAAAGAAGGTATTCCACAGATTAATGGGCAGGTTTTTATTCCACAAATTTCTTTGCTGATGGCTATTATCTTTACTATTAGTAGTCTAGTTGTTTTAATTAGCTTTATTCATCACATCCCTGAAAGTATTAATATGTCTAATGTGATTGCCCAAGTCGGAGGAGATTTAAATAGTCAAATCAGCTGTCAATTTCCCATTAATATAGGCAAAGAACACACACAAAAATCAATAGACTTATCCTTGCTAAGGAAAACCCTTGTGAAGTCCACTAACCAGGGCTACATTCGTATCTTGGAGGGGAATTCACTAATTGATATTGCTACGAAGAATGATTTAATTATTCAATTAGAAGTAAGGCCTGGAACTTATATTACTGAAGACGCTACTCTGCTTACTATTTTTTCCTCTCAAAAGGTGGATGAGGATATACAGAAACAATGTACTGATGTGTTTGCATTAGGCCACAAACGCAATCAAGAGCAGGACATCCTTTTTCTAGTAGATGAAATGGTTGAAATCATTGCTCGTGCTTTATCACCAGGTATTAATGATCCTTTCACAGCGATGACCTGTTTGGATTGGCTTCAATCAAGCATACAAAAATTATCAAAAACGGACGAGCCTTCGGCCTATAGAGCAGATATTGAGAATAAATTACGATTAATAACTAAACCGATTTCCTTTCAGGAGTTTTGTGATCTAATGTTTAGTAGAGTACAACCTTATGTATGTAAGGATAGGAATGCAACTTTTCATCTGATGGAAGTGATTATTTCTATACATAAAAACATCACTAATATCATACATAAATCTATTTTAGCCAATCAGGCACTATCCCTTAAAGAAGCTGCAAATGAAAGTCTTCCGCTAAAAGAGGACCGTAAAAAACTTTTAAGCTTATATGAGCATCATTTTATTAAGGAAAAAGACTAGTTTATTTCTTCTGCTTCCTGGCCATTTGTTTCAGGTAATTATACCCCATACACGTCCTAATATAGTCGCAGTAACAGATCCCAGTAATATTCCCAATTTTGCGGCATTTAAAATTTTTATATCATTAAAAGCTAACATGGCAATAAACATTGACATGGTAGATCCAATTCATGTAAGAAGGCTTACCAACCAAATACCTTTCCATGTCATACCATCTGGTAAATTACACCATTTTAACTTAACACAAATCCAACTAATTCCAACGATCCCTATAGGTTTTCCACAAACTAGCGCTACAGCAATACCGGTTATATTAGATAACTCTGGAGCAGAATAAGTGCCTCCACTGAGATAGGGTTTCCGCATCATATTTGATAGGAAATATGCTGGATTGGCTAATAGCATTTCTGATCAGTATGTTGCTTTATTTGGACAAACTACATTCCATTCAGCGCTTTCACCATTGCATTGACTATTTTAAGGATAACGGGACAAATGTAAGGGGTAGATTAAGTTGATTCATTTAACCGGAAAAAAAATTTCGAGTACCAATAAAAATTATCTCTCTAAATTCAGATTTATTTATTTTCTCCTTATAAAACCCAATCAGCTCAATTATCATTTCCTGAATTTTTGCCTTTAAATAAGGAAGTTCGTCATCAAATATAATAGTTAAAATACCGTTTTCAAAATTATATTTATTTAATTTTTTTAAGATCGCCTTCTCAAAAAGGTCTTTCAATTGTAATACAAATTCCGAGTCGATTATGGCTTGGCTTTCAGTGTATATTATTTTTTTTTGCCCGATGCGTTTGTCATTGTTGGTCACTGGCTTGTTATTGTAATGCCCCCCAAATAAACCGGTCCACCTAGTTTTAAATTAACGACTAGGAATAGGACTAGTAATATGAATATAATAACAATAGAATGTAACGAAATAATTCACTTCAGTCGTAAGCGAAAACGTTGGACAGCTTACGAAAAACAACAAATTGTTCATGAAACCTACCAAACAGGCGTAACAGTATCCTTTATTGCACGCAAACACGGTATTCCTCCCAGTCAACTATTTTACTGGCGAAAAATAATGGAGAACGGTGCATTGACCAGCGTTAAAACAGAAGAAGAACGGTTCGCGGGATTCAGTAAGATCTGCTCACCTTCACTTAGAACATAAGTATTACTCTAAATCGATTAAATGATTGCTTTTATTGATATATCTTGAAATGATAAAGCCACTTGCCTGGATTTATCAAAAGGAGTTCAGATGTACAGAAGCGAGTTGGTAACCCATTACTCAAGTGGTTCCAAGTTTTTTCATTGGCTTATCGCCTTATTGGTACTTGGAATGCTCGCGGTGGGATTTTTCCTTGATGAGATCCCTGATCAGTATGCAGCAACAGCGTATATGGTTCACAAGTCATTAGGCTTGAGTATTCTTTTGCTGGTTATACTGCGGATTATCTGGTTAATTAAAAGTGGAAGACCTCCATTACCAGAAAATGTTCCACTTTGGGAAAAAATCCTTTCCCGCGTAGTGCAATATTCTATGTATTTATTTCTTATATTAATGCCGCTTTCAGGATGGATTATGTCGGTTGCAGCTGATCGCACTCCAAGCTATTTTGGTTTTTTCAATGTTCCGTTTCCAGGGGTTAAGCCGGACAAAAGCCTGTCCGATTTAATGTTTGAGTTTCATGAAACCATCGCCTGGATCCTGATTGCATTGATTGCTCTACACGTTGCAGGCGCTTTAAAACATCATTTTATTGATAGAGATGATGTATTAAGGAAAATGCTGCCGGGCTCAAATAAGTAACTCGCAGTTTCTACAGTAAGGTTAATTAAACTGTCCTCCCCGCGAAGGCGTTGTTGCGTAAATAGAACCAAGAAACTAAACTGTTGTCTTTGCGAACAAAGTGAAGCAATCCAGCTCGAGCTTGAATAGAGTTAGGATCTGGATTGCTTCACTAACGCTCGCAAAGACGGTTTTTGTGTACCTAACTTAATGGCAGTAAAAGCCAGGCGGGGTTATATGCTTTCCTGTAGCCTGACAGAATTCTGGTGCCCTTCAAAATAAACCATCTCGGGATGTTCAAAATGAATACTCGCTGCGACCAGATAGTGGTTGTTTTCTAAAGGACAAAAGTCGACAAGTTCTCCCAGCTCGCTATTTCTATCATCCGCTAAAATACGCTGCCCAAGGACTAATGGCTCATCAGTCTCAATGAGATAAATCGCAAGTTTATGCTTAAGCTTGGCTTTGTAATGGGTGCGGGCGATGATCTCCTGTCCTTTATAACAGCCTTTCTGGAAATCGAGATAGCCTGCCAGATGCAAATCCAGCCGATGCGGTAGAAAAAGTCCACGGGAAGAGGGATAAATTTCTATTTGCTTGCGTCGAAGCTGTAGCTGATGCCATGCCAGGGAACCATAGAATTGCTCTTGTGCAATAAAACTATTTTTAAGATCATTGCTTCGGCTTATGATTTGGTAGTAATTATTTCCAAGAGAATAACAGCAAAAAACATCATTGGACACAAGCTCATATTGCTGTTCGGGTAGTTCAATGCCCAAATGGGCGAGAGGTAGAGAGCCGGGTGGGGCATATAAGCCAAAAATGAAGAAATCAGAAACAGCCTGCAATTTAACCCGGCTAAGCATGGCTGGTTTGTTTAGTGACTCAATGGTTTTATCACATAAATCATTTGGTACAACCAAATAGTAGCGTTGCCAGCTGATAATATCTGCCAGGCTTAAAATTCTGCCTTTCAGGTTACAGAATGCTCCCTGACGCATCTGGTCAGATGTCACTTTTGAAACATCACAGCTTAATTGGCCCTGGAGAAATTCCATTGATTTATTACCGCTGACTTCGATAAGTGCCAGGTAACTCAAATCAAAAAGTGTTGCAGACTCTTCTCCCAGCGGAAATAGCCCGCTCTCTTTGGGGGAGTCAATTTTAGTATAAACTCGGTTATCAATTCGAATAGTGTTCATAAAAGCGCCAGATAACAATAAATTTGCAGTACATTAGCATTGTATTGTAACATTTGGCGATTTTTAAAATACATAAATTATGATAGATCCAATTAGAAAAGCCAGAATTGAATGGCGATGCCGCAGAGGAATGCTTGAACTTGATTTGCTGTTCCAGTCTTTTCTTGAGTTTAGTTTTGCCGAGATGAAGGATGAGCAGTTTGATACGCTGGAAAGATTGTTAAGCTGTGATGATCCGGATTTGTATAATTGGTTGATGACAGAAGAATCGCCTGAGGATAAGGAGTTATCCGAACTTGTACAATTCATTAAGTTGCGGCATAGAGTTAAATAGATCGCCAAACTATATCAAAACAGCCTCCATACTGTATCTGTTTGCATTCCATATGTTAATGGCATCTTCTCTTCTGCTGTTTTTAAAACTTATCTTGAGTTGCCTGATTATTCTCCAGATGCTTTATATTCTGAAGTCTCCTTATCCTTCAGGGAAAATCAGCATCCAGTATCTCTATGATGAATGGATTCTTAACAAAAACGGACAGCGCATAATCTTCACTCGGCGTAGAGTTTTGTTAAACACCGGACTATTTTTTCTTCTCGAGTTGTCCTCCCCAGAACAGCGAAAAATCATACCTATATTCCTCGATCAGTTATCTCATACAGAATTTCGCTCAATTATCCTCGGTTTGAATGTGAATGAGTTATAATCAATAAGAACAATGTTAAAGCAATTGTTTCTTATGACGATAAATCAGATGTGAGCAATTAAAGAGCATATCATGGCTGCGCTAGAAAAAGATCTAGATAGGGAATTGGTGAACCAGGCGCGAAGCGGAGAAAGAGCGGCTATTGGGAGACTTTTGTGCCATTATCGTCCCACCATTGTATACCAGATCAGAGCGCAGGTAGATGAGATGGCTGATGTAGAAGATCTCGCTCAGGAAGTTTGCATTAAAGTGTTTCGTTTTATCAATCAATTTGATCATAAAGCTAATTTTAAGACCTGGTTATACAAGATTACCCAAACGACAATTATTAATTATTATCGAAGCCGGCGTCTGGATACTGTAGAAATTTTCAATGAAGAACCCGATACGCAGGACAGCTCACCCGAGCAAGAGGCGATTCGTTTGGAACTCAGTGAGAAGATAACCAGATTTCTGCTGAGTTTACCAAAAACTCTGCAGAAGTGTTTTTATCTATACAGTGTTTTAGGATTGGCTTATGAAGAGATTGCTCGCAGAATGCATTGTCCATTAGGCACAGTCCGCTCAAGAATACACCGTATTCGCTCAACAATTCTCGTTATTCTCAAATAGATTTTTTTGTCATTGATCTTGCTATTATCTTGTTCGATAGCTGTGCTAGAATGTGGCATTTGATAATAACACGAATAAAAATGCTCGAAAGCGACCGTTTGATAAGTGCTGTCCAAATTGGCTCAGAAGAAGCTATCGATCGAGCGATCCGCCCATTGAATCTTGATGATTATATCGGCCAGGATGCGGTTCGCACTCAAATGCGCATTTTTATTGAAGCGGCCAGAAAGCGATATGACGCGCTTGATCATGTTCTCGTATTCGGACCTCCAGGCTTGGGTAAAACCACTCTTGCAGGTATTATTGCTCATGAAATGGGGGTCAATCTTCGCCAGACGTCCGGGCCAGTATTAGAAAAAGCAGGTGACATTGCAGCTTTATTAACCAATTTAGAAGAAAACGATATTTTATTTATCGATGAAATTCATCGATTAAGCCCAGTTATTGAAGAAATCCTTTATCCTGCGATGGAAGATTATAAACTGGATATTATGATTGGCGAAGGACCAGCCGCTCGCTCCATAAAACTCGAATTACCTCCATTTACACTGGTGGGAGCCACCACCCGAGCAGGCTTGCTGACCTCCCCATTAAGAGATCGCTTCGGCATTGTTCAGCGCCTGGAATTCTACTCCACTGATTCCTTAACCCAAATCGTGAAGCGTTCAGCCAATCTGCTTAAAGTAAGCACAGAAGAAGCTGGTGCAAAAGAAATTGCCTTACGTTCACGAGGAACACCTCGAATTGCCAATCGTTTGCTCCGGCGCGTGCGAGATTATGCTGAGGTTTGCGGGGAAGGTATTATCACTCTGCATATGGCGAAAAAAGCACTTGAGATGCTTGATATCGATAAAAATGGTTTCGATATGATGGACCGAAAATTATTGCTGGCAGTTATTGAGCGTTTTGATGGTGGCCCTGTCGGGGTTGACAGTATCGCTGCGGCTATTGGTGAAGAGAAAGGAACGATTGAAGACGTGCTGGAGCCCTTCTTAATTCAGCAGGGATTTCTGATGCGTACCCCAAGAGGCCGTGTCGCTTCAGTCCAGGCGTACCATCTTTTTGGATTACAGCCTGCGGAGCGCATCTAGTGTCTCAATTTACGCATTCCAGCCAGTTTCGTGTTTATGCCGAAGATACCGATTTCATGGGTATCGTTTATTATGCCAATTATCTGAAATTTTGCGAAAGAGCAAGAACCGAGATGTTGCGAAGTAATGGCCTGGTACTTACTGAGTTAGCAAAGCAGGACTGCCATTTTGTTATCACAGATGTGGAATTAAAATACAAACAGCCTGCCAGATTAGATGATCTTATAACTATTACCTGTAATATAAAAAATAAAACGGCATGCAGTATTGTATTTGAACAAATCATAAAGAATGAGCATAATAGCGAGCTTTGCAGTGCATTGGTGACAATCGTCTGTGTAAACAGTCATACCAAGCCGCGGCGCTTGCCAGATCGATTCAATTTATTGCAAAAATGACATTATCTGTCATTGTGGAAAGACAAATTTTTTGAAATTATTGAGTTACGTCAAAATCAACTTCTAAAATGCTGGAGGAATACAGTGGGAACCCATGCGAGCGTATTAGCGTATTTTATACAGGCAGGCCTGGTCGTTAAAACAGTGATGCTGATTTTGCTTGTCGCTTCGATTACGTCCTGGACACTTATTTTACAAAGAGCCTGGTATTTCAAGCGCAAAAAGCTTGAGTGCGACAGCTTCAGCCAGCGATTCTGGGATAGTAGCGACCTAAGCAAGCTCTATGCTGATGTTGATGGCAATCCGGATAGCAAGCATGGCCTGGCTTCGATCTTTCATTCGGGTTTCAAAGAATATGTTCGCACAAGAAAGCAGGGCTCGATTGCCCTGGAGCCTATTCAGCGAGTTATGCAAATTACTCATAATAAGGAAGCAATTCAGCTGGAGCAGCACCTGCCTTTTTTTGCGTCAGTGGGGTCCATTGCACCTTACATCGGTTTATTTGGAACCGTTTGGGGCATTATGACGTCATTCCAGGCTTTAGGGCAGGCTTCCCAGGCGACTATCGCAATGGTTGCTCCCGGAATTTCTGAGGCATTAGTGGCAACAGCCCTTGGACTGTTTACTGCCATACCCGCGGTGATTGCTTTTAATCGTTATTCTACCAGAGCCACTGGTATATTGGAGCAATACGATTTATTTCAGGATGAGCTTATCGCATTAATCGAGCAACAAACCACTGTACCGATTAGAGGATAACTTCTATGTTAAGAAAAAGAAGAAAACCAGGTGCCGGTCCCATTGCGGAAATCAATGTGGTTCCCTATATCGATGTGATGCTGGTGCTGCTGGTTATTTTTATGATTACCGCGCCGATGTTGTCACAGGGGGTAACTGTTGACCTGCCCAAAGCGGCGTCGACAGAATCATTAAAAGACAGTGAGCGTGAGCCGATTATTGTATCCGTTAATCAGCAAGGCGATTATTTTCTGAATATTAATGCCCAGCCTGAGCTGCCGATTGAGCCTCATGCGCTAGTGGTCAGGGTTGCGGCTGAACTTGAGCTTGCGAAGCAGAATAACCAGTCTGTTAATGTGCTGGTTAAAGGTGATCAGGGCGTTCCTTATGGGAAGGTGGTGTCTGCTATGGGCTTTTTGAAACAGGCAGGTGCTGAAAAAGTTGGCTTAATGACCGACTCCACCCAGGAAACGGAGATGCAGGGATGATAAATGATATGACTTATCGTAAGGCATTTATCGCTGCCTTAATTCTGCATTTCGGCCTGATACTTTTTCTTTTGCAGGATTCATCCAGTAACGAACACCCCGTTTTGGTCGCTGACAATAAAAACACACCGGGGCAGATGTTGCCTATCGAGCAGGTCGAGCAGCCAAAACAGCAGGAAATTGTAAAAGCGGTAAGCGTGGATAGCCAGGAAGTCATGGAAACAATTAACCGTCTCAAACAGGAAAAACTACAGCAGCAAAAGGCTGAGCAGGCGAGACAGCAGGCTTTGACAAAACAGGCTGAGGATGCACGAAAAGAGCGGCTGCGCGAACAGCAGCGATTGGCCAGGTTGAAAGATGAGGCGGCAAAGCTGGCAATACAGCGTAAAAAGCAAATTGAAGAAGAACAAAAACGCCTCAAACAACTGGCATTGCAAAAAGAGCAGGAAGCCAAGCGTCTGGAAGAGTTAAAGCGTAAACAGCAACAGTTGGAAAAACAACAGCAGGAAGCAGAAAAACAGGCTGAGCTTAAAAAAAAACAGGATGAGTTGAAGGCGAAGGAAGCCCTGCAGCTGGCTGAGAAGCAGGCTGCGGAAAAAGCCGCTGCTGATAAACTGGCCGCAGAAAAGGCAGCGGCAGACAAAGCGGCCGCAGAGGCTAAAGCTGCTCAGCAAAAACTCGCTGCTCAGCAGCAAGCTGCCCAGGAAGCGGCCCAGCAGGCCAGGCTGGCTGGTGAAGTCGACAAATACAAGGCGATGATTGTGAACGCGATTGGCAGACAGTGGATTCTGCCTGAAAACGTGGACAGTCATTTATCCAGTCAGTTCCGAATTCGTCTGGCGCCTGATGGAGCGGTACTGGAAGTGACTCTGATGCGCAGCAGCGGGGATCCCATACTCGATCGCTCCGCCCAAACCGCTATATATAAAGCATCGCCATTGCCGGTGCCAAGTGATCCGGAAACATTTAATTTATTCCGCGATATCAGTTTAACCGTTAGACCCGAGAACGTTAGGGGGTAATTATTGTGTCTATGAAAAAACTTCTGACCTGTTTTTTAACGCTTGTATCAAGCCATCTTTTTGCGCTTGATTTGGAATTGACCCAGGGTATCAGCTCAGCCTTGCCCATCGGAATCAATTCATTCGGAGAAAACAGCAGTGCCCAGGAAATCACGTCAGTAATTAATAACGATCTGCGCTTGTCGGGTCAATTCAAAATTATCAGCCTGCCTGCCATGGAAATGAATGGCGTTGGCGCCTGGAAACAGGCGGGTGCTGACAGCGTATTGACTGGGCGGGTAACTCCGATAGGTTCAAACCGCTATGATATCAGTTTTGAATTATTGGATACGGTCAGCCAAAACAAATTGCTGCTTTCCAAAAGTTTCCAGGTAAGTGCCAATGATATTCGTCCACTGGCGCACCATATCAGTGATATGGTTTATGAAAAACTGACTGGTGAACGGGGTATTTTCTCAACCCGAATCGCCTATGTTCTGGTTCAAAGAGCTGCAGGCCGTGCCCGCTACTCTCTCGAAGTTGCAGATGCTGATGGTTATAACCCGCAAAGCCTGCTGGTTTCGCCTGAACCGATCATGTCGCCTTCCTGGTCGCCGGATGGCAGCAAAATTGCCTATGTTTCATTCGAGAAAAGAAAGGCACAGATTTTTATTGTTTCAGTTGAGTCCGGGAAACGGCAATTAGTCACTGATTTTTCTGGTATTAATGGCGCGCCGACCTGGTCGCCTGATGGTCGTCAGTTGGCGGTTGTATTATCCAAGAGTGGTAGTCCCAAAATTTACAGCATCGATCTTTCTTCAGGAAGCATGAAGCAATTAACCTTTGGCGACTCTATTGATACCGAACCGCGCTATACTCCTGATGGCCGTTCCCTCATATTTACTTCAGGCCGTGGTGGTTCTCCACAGGTATATAAACTGTCTCTGGCTGACGGCAGCATTAACCGTATCACTTATGATGGAAACTATAACGCGCGGGCAATGTTTACCCCGGATCAGAAACATCTGGTGATGTATCACCGCGACAATGGCAAATTCAATATTGGTGTACAGGATATGAATAGCGGTCAGGTGAGTCTGCTGACCTTTGCTTCACTTGATGAATCGCCTTCTGTATCTCCTAATGGCCGATTGGTACTCTATGCAACACGTTTCCAGGACAAAGGCGTGTTAGGGGTTGTTTCAATTGACGGACGCATTCGTTTACGTCTCCCTGCTCGCCAGGGTGATGTTCAGGAACCTGCCTGGTCACCTTATTTAGGGTAAATGATGAATCTGATAAGGACGTTTGTTTATTTATTTTTCTTATTATTTGTTAATATGGCCCATAGCTGGAATGCTTTGGGTCACCGTTTGGTGGCGCAGATTGCCTATAATCATTTGACGAAAGAAACAAAGCAGGCGGTTAATCACTATAATCATCAATTGGATCGGTTATATAAGCCGCTTTCATTTGTTAATGCAGGACCCTGGATGGATACTCTGCGTTTTCAAAACGATTTATGGTTACAGTCTCTCCATTATGTAGATATTCCTTTCAGCCGTGATGGCACTTCTCTGGTGCCCCCAGATAAAAACAACGCCGTGCTGGCTTTGAACAAAGCAATTGCCACGCTTAAAAAGCGTCAATCCACTCCCTTTGATAAAGGCTTTAGTCTGAGGATTTTATTGCATGTCACTGGTGACATACACCAGCCCATGCATGCGGTCAGTGAATTTAGCCGACGGTTTCCCGAAGGCGACGCGGGAGGCAATTTTCTTATTCTTGGACAAAACCCGGTTGCAAGAAATCTCCATTCCTATTGGGATAATGGCGGCGGGTTACTTAAAACTGGCTATTTGAATGCTGCTCAGCTTAACAGAAAGGCTAAATATCTTGAAAAAAAATGGCCCTGCGATACCGCTTCTCAGGTTATAAATCCTGAAAGCTGGTCTGAAGAATCCTACGACCTGGCAGTCAATCTCGCTTATCGTATTCAATACGGTGAAATACCATCCAAAGCTTATGAGAACGACGTTAAAACGGCGGTAGAAAAAAGAATCACACTGGCCGGCTGCCGCTTAGCAGTGATACTTAATGACATCTTTGGACATAGTGAGTAGTGCAAGTTCTACTCATTCTCCCAGGGGCTCTCAAAATCTATAACCCGCGCTGTTGCATAAATGGATAGGTACACACAAAACCGTCTTTGCGAGCGTCAGCGAAGCAATCCACATCTAACGCCATTCAAGATTCGATTTGGATTGCTTCACTTCGTTCGCAAAGACGTGACAGGGTGTGAGGTTCTATTTATACAACAATACCGGATAAACCGTAGAACGTTTAGACTAAGAATTTTTTATTTAATTGTTAACCAATAGTACTTAATACTCACTTAATTTTTTTGGGATATTATCAACCCAAATAATCTGAGATGTAGGCGTTATGTTCCCATTTACTGACATTGAAACTAGCTTATTGGGCAATTTGATCTCTGAATTCAAGAAACGTCGACAGGAAATTCTTTCCAAAAATAGAATGGGTGAACTCAGTCTGGTTGATACCGATTTGAAAAAAGAATTTTCAATGACTCAGATAAGGCTTATAAATCAAACTTTTGATTTTCTTACTGAAGTAGTCCTTCCCAGGTTTGATAAAGGAGAATCGCCCGGCATATTCGCATTACGTAAATTGGGAAAGCAAGCCGAAAAACTATTCAAGGATACCGAATACTTAAGCGCTAACCCTGATTATAATTTGTTGGGTAATATCTACGGTAATCTTGAATCCTTGCTAGGTTCTCAAAAATTCAATGAACACAACATAAGTCACCTGAAAGAAACATTAAAAAAGAATATTAAAACCTCTACGCTGAATTTTCTTACCAACTGGCAAAAAATACCTGATTTCAGTCTTGAAAATTCCTTGAAAGCAATTGATGCGGCTATTGATTCATTTGATTTCTCAGCTTACTTTGTTAAGGGGCAGCTGGATGTCGGTTTATTGAAACAGAATGGAGCTTTTTATTGGCACCTGCACAATGCCTTGGGAATCAAGGGCAGCTATCAAATCAGAATTTATGATCCTGTTGTTTACGAACTGTTTAATGAAATCAGTAGAATGCTTGCAAAATTTCCTCTGGTTATGGATGAACTGGTGTCTTTCCTGAATCCAGAAGCATTTGCATTGTTAATAGTCTCTCATACCCCGCGTTCGGAAGCTGAAAACAAAGAAGAAAATAAAGGCCAGTTTAGCTATACAGCCATGGGGCAGGGAACAATTCATGCCAATGATAAATATTTGAAGTATCTTGCATTAGGCAAAGATGTAATCAATAGCGCACTTGATACCTACAAAACTGCAGAGAATAAAATACTCACTCAGCGAAAGACAATTGGAGACGCTCGCGAACAATTGAGCAAGATTCAACTTGCTATCGACCCGCTCAATGGATATGTAATCCCAAAACTGGAGTCGTCTGTAACTGCAACAGATGCTATAGATATTTATGAAAAGGAACTTGTACTGATTTCCGAACACGAGAAATTACTGATTAATGCCAGGGAGTTACTCAGCCAAACCAGAGAGACGCTTGATGATGACGAGCCTGTTTATTCAGACCTGCATAAGCACATTCAGCAGTTTGGGCAGCACCTCAATGAACTGGAATCCATGTTATTAAAAAACAGGTCTGAGGTTGTAAAATTGCGGGAGAGAACCCTGCTTAAGAAGTTAGCGGATGAGCGTTTAGCTAATGCAAGTGTTGATGATTTAATTGTAATATTTGAAGAAAACAAAAAGACGATAGAGGCTGTTTCTTCTGAGAAAAGTATAACCGAGGGTTCTATATCAAAATTGCGAGATGAAGTTGCTGGTCTTTCAGCTCAGTATTTTCAACTGATGAATAAATTGGGTCAAAAAGTCTACCCCTCAATCGCAGAAAATAGTCATCCTCAGCACACAGCTGTTAAAGTCAACTTGCAGAATGTCTCTGATGCCAATAGAAAGTTTGAGCAGTGGAAAGCGGCTCTGATTAAACAAATAAAAGAACGGGAAGAGATCATAAAATATAAAGAGAGTCTGATCCTTGCCGTTATGACCTGCCTAAATAATAGTGGGAAGGGGGATTTCCCGCTAAGTGCTATAAACAAGCTGAATGCGTTAAATGTGAAAGGGGCAAAGTTATCGGGATTGGATTATTTTTTGTCCGTCATTGGCGACAAAACTTTTGAAGTGAACCGCTTGGGGTTTGTTTCAACAAACTATCAGGTTGATAAAAAAGAACAACTATATGCTCTTATCGGCTCTAAAGAATTGGAATATGCCACAGTCAGAGCGGAACAGCATAAAATCAGCGTTTTGATTGAGGAAGGGGATATAGAAATTCAGACGCTTAATGCGGTTGAGCAATCTCTCAATGCATCTGCCGAAGAAGATCGTAAATTGACATTAGCTCTTAATGGACAACAGAAACAATTAGATGATTTAGATCAAGAGCAACGTCCATTATCCTCTGTGATTGCTTTCTTTAACAGGGCGAAGAGTTTGGTCGAGAAAATGAATGGATTGATAGCTCTCGATGGTTTTAATGAAAATGGCGTTAGCTCATATTTTGAAGAGGTAACATCGTTATTTGAGGAAATAAATCAGTTTAAACAAACAATTTCGCCTCAGTCCCCCTATCATAGAAATCTGCTGTCCATTGAAGCGCTAAAAGAAGCAGCCGATCAGCAAGTGGAGACCTGTTTCAAGACCGAATTAACGGAGCAAAGCAATTTGCTCACGCCTTTACTGAATGAGCTTGGCAAAGTAGATGCAGTCATAACAGACGATATGAGCCTTGATAAACTCAATGAACTGTTGAAACAATTCAATGACTTGAAATCCACATTAAATAGCTGCCATGGCCGCATAAGCTTTATTGCGAAGCATAAACCCAACCTTGCTGAGCAAGCTTTAGCGGACCTGAGAAATTTGACCACGCAGTTCGCTCGCGTGTCGCTGCGGCTTAAAGAAATGGCTGACGCACTACTGGCGAGTATGAATGAACAGCTTACTGCGCAAGCGAAGGAAGATTTAGACCGACTGGATTTTGATGCAAATGATGAAATCATAAAGAATTATAGAAACAAACAAAATATTCTGGATTTGCATAATACTAACTTGACCCAGTTCTCCCCTGATAGTCTTCAAATATTCCAGGCGCAGTTTAAGCAATTTAATCCCGAATTGATTGATGTGCATGAGCAGATTGAAAAATTTCAACAGCACCAGCAAGCAATTGAACCGGTTTTTGTCAACAAGATGGCAGTTGCCGATACAATCCGGGAAAGAGCAATACTTCGAAGCAAGATTTTTTCAGATTTTGATCTGGAGCTGCAGGAATATCTATCCAGGCGAAACCAAAGACATCATACCAAAGATTTTTTCAACAGGGCCGATCAATTCAGCCGAACAGCCTTTATTGAGCGTTTGGCAGCACAATTGGCTCAATTTAAGGATACAGGGGATAGCAAAGCCCTTCTGGATTTAATCAACACCCAGGGTAAAGCTTACAGTGGAGTTCATTTTAAACCTTTGCTGAATCGTTTAACGCTTGCAGTTAAAGAATATCGCAAGCAGGTTCCTGCTAGTTATGAAAAGCCATTTGTGTTCACGCCCAGGATTCTTGCGGACAGAAATGAGCTTTTAGGGAGGATTCGCGCTGTTAATGCTGATGCAGCCGAAAAAATCGATGTTCTTTATTCGTCCATAAACGCTATGGAAGCTTATTCTGAAAAGCTTGCAATAGACGATGCAGACAAAGCTAAAACGGCTAGCACCCTGGCCTGTCAATTGAAACAGCGAGTTGATGAGTTTCTTATGGATAATGAATCAGTACTGACTGAGTCCGGCAAGGTTGATGAGCAGACGTATCGCGCTTTTGAAGATGATTTTCGTCTTCACCTGCATAGTCAGGACGATGCAATGAGCGAACGGCGAAATACATGGCAACCATTGCTGGGAAATATATTTGTCTCCGTGATCTCAGCGGGACTGGCATTAATAGCCAAATTAGCCTACAGCAAGATTAAAGATGGCTATGCATCAGCTTTCTTCACTAACACATCTCGAATGGGATTTGTGGAGAATATTGAGCGGAATGTGAAAAATATGGCCGAAACGGCAAGCTGTGCATAGTGTAGTCTTGCGAGCGAAGTGAACAATCCAAATGAAAGGTATGAACTGGATTGCGTCGCTGACACTCGCAAAGACGTTTTTTTAAAAATCAACCTTCATTAAACAAAACAAAGCAAGTTATGGTACGTAGACGAAAGTCAAAAGCTTCGCCATCACCTCAGACTCCAATGTTTATAATTCTACCATCTGTACAAAAATTGAATTATCAATGACCATGCTATACACTTAAGCTAGCTAATGGAAAAATAACGGAGTCCAACATGAAAGGAATATTATTGTTACCTGCCGCCCTTTGTTTAACCGCTTGTGGTTATATTCCAACCACAAACTATGTAAATACCGTCTACACCCCCTCCAGCTGTTGTAATGCAGTTGTTGTAAAACCCGTACCTGTACGCAATTGCTGCACAAAAGTAATAAAACGGCCTGTTGTAAAAACCAATTGCTGTGCCGCTGCCGTAGAGGTCCGTCGCCCGGTTGTGACTAATACGTGTTGCTCACCTGTACAAACCACCAACTATGAAGAGGTGACTGTGGTCAATGAAGCGCCCGTTGAGGTGACTCCTGCTGTTTATGAAATGTATTGATAGTTTCAGGCTCTGTGAACCTGGAGCATTGAATCCCGGTTGTGAGCAACCGGGAAATTCATTTTCTAATCCCTTTCTCGCTTAAATAACTGATAGCTGTCATAAACGACTTTTTCAATGATATCGGTATCGAATGAATTAGTGAGTATTATGATAATTAACTGCTCTCGTGGAAAATAATAAAACTCTCCCTGGAAGCCTGAGGTGGCCCCATTATGAGTCCAGGCCCATTCATCACCAATCTGCTCCCGATAAATGCCAAGTCCATAGTCGTCTTTTGTAGTCAGCATGTTCTCTAAAGAACCTGAAGACAGTAAATTTTTATCTCTGAGCAGGGCGGCTACAAAATGCTCCAAATCCTTGGCCGTGCTAATCATGCCGCTATCCCCAAGACCAAAACCATCATTAAGATAGGTCACGTCAATGAGTTGTTTCTCTGCCAGTGTATAGCCCCGGGTAATTAAGCGAAGGGTGTCCTCGTCTGTATGCTCCACATAAGTATTTTTCATGTGGAGCGGAGTCAGAATTTGTTCTCTGAATAAATCCGCATAGGAATGGGCGGTTAGCTTCTCAACAATTAACTGCAGTAATAAATAGTTGGTGTTACTGTATTCGTATGAACTGTCGGGACTGAATTTGGGCTTTTCATCATAAATAAGTCTGATAAGCAATTCGGGTTTCCATTGTTGTCCGACCATTTGTTCAATCAGGCGATAGTAACTGTTATATTCAACATAATTCGGTATGCCGCTTCGCATCTGCATTAGATTTTTCACTGTCAACAAACGGCCATTCGGTATACGGTCTATATCAATATTATTAGGAAGAAGTGTGGAAATTTTCGTATCAAGGCTTAGTTTTCCCTCTTCAATCAGCTTTAGCAAGCTGACCGCCAAAAAAGTCTTACTAATGCTGCCAATACGAAAATTATTACTGGTATTCATCATTTGCCCGGTTTGATGATTAGATTGGCCTGCCGCAGCGATTAGCAAGCCTGTTTCAGGGCTGGAAACAAGTAAAACGGCGCCGGGAGTTGTGGAGTTAAGATTTTTATTCAGAATGTGCTGAAGCTGGAATTCGATTGTGCCTCTGGGAAAAGCGACAGAAACCAGTAGAAAAGTGAAGAAGAAAACAAACTGGTGCTTTTTTTGCATGAATTTCCCTGTATAAATGAAAAAATAATTGCAAATTTTTTTTTACTGCTATCATTATAACCATATCACATTTATTTTCAGTGACTTGAGATTTTTCCAGTATTTTATTTTGTGCCTGGATGTCTTGCTTTATTAGAAATACATGTTGGGTCATTATCGACCATGTAGTCATGACTAACTATAACCTTTTAATCAGGGCGGTTTGTCACTATGAAACAACTAGAAAAAATCAATAAGCCTGGCAATTTAAATCTTCGGGAAAAAATTCAATCCTTTCTTCATCTGTCTCATCCAGAAAACCAAAAGATTAACAAGTGGCTTAAGCAACTGGATGCCTTACTGGCCAGTGATGAGGATCAGTTTAATAAAGGGTTTAAGTATTTTTTTAGCACCACAAGAAAGGATAAGGTCAACAATTATAAGTTAGAGATCAAAATTTTCCTGAGGAAAATGGCAGGGAATAATAATGCTGAAACGCTATACAGCCAATTACTGCAGTTAAAGCTAATGCTGCAGCGCGTGGTTCAGGAGCAGGCTGTTCGTTTAGCCAGAACAAAAGCAATACTCAAATTAATTGCAGCCATTGACTATAGAACAGATCAGCTAAAGCAAGAGCGCATAGTCACTCATAACCAACAAGTGTCCCATGAGAATGCTTTACCCCCTGAGAAAAAAAAGCATACAAAAAAAATTATTTCGCAGGCTGTTTTTATAGCTCAGGGGTTAAAAAGTAAACTGTTACCAGGAAAAGCGAATGCGGATAAACTGTCCAGGTATTCAGAGATGGAAGAAACACTTTTTCAAGAAATAAAGTTGGAATGTCAGCGGCTTATTAAGTCCATTCAGGAAAAAAATGTCGGGGGTCAGAAAGATTTATTGATGCAACACTATGTCGATAAGCAGCAGCAACTGATAGATGGCGCAAAATCAATTACTGATATCAGCAAAATTAAAACACGGCTGGATAATGTTCTTCAAAGTTTAAACTCATCTGAATATCAGGAGATTTGTTTAGCTATCCTCGATTTGCGTAAAGGAGCCCGAAGTTGGTTTGCTATTGGAAAAAATGCCAAAGCAGACAGGATAGAGGACGCTATCCGCAAGGTGTCTGTTGAGTGTAGAGGCGACATGTTCATTAATAATCTGGAGGTGAGGAAAGCATTGGCTTCTCACAGGCATTTTGGCAAACGAGGCAAAATCTATCTGAACAAAAATACGCAGGACATTGATTTGAAAAAAGCAGCCCGGACATTTATTGAAATAAATAATCGGCTGGAAAAGAGCAGAGAAACTCATGCAGATATTGATTGCAAGGTTTTCGAGATGGGGCGCTGCTCTTCAGTATGAGCAAGATATCAGAAGCCTATCTTTGTGATAGTCCGGTTAAATTACATGCGGCCACGGGTTGCATTTCAGCTTCAGCTGTCGAAAGCCGCTTTATTCGGGATTGAGAAAAAAAACCATGTTGTCTGATAGTAGAAACGCTTGCAGAGGATAGCTCCTTTCGATTTAGCCAATGAACGACCGCTTTAACATCCGGAGTGCTATTATGCGTTTCGGTAAGCCCTGCTAATTTCAGACAGGCGCCTAAATCCAGAATCAGACCGACAGAGTAATTGCCTGTTAGAAAAGAATACAGATACATCAGTTGTCCCAGGGTTTCTGTATCTGTTTTAATTTGATATAAATTGGGTTTGTCAGCAATACTTTTAGCCGCATTATATAGGGCCCCGGCAGTTATCAGACAGCATCCCGCAATAACTAATACTTTGATCACTTCGCGTGGTTTATTGCTGACATGTGCGTAAACATCTTTTAAGATCTGTCGGGAAAAATTGTTGCTGGACATAAATGCAACGATAGCAGCAGTTAATCCCGGGATAAATGCGATACTTAGTTTAACGATATATTTTAAGTCCTCGACTGTGCAGCGTTCGCTAAGTGCCTGACAGAATAGTTTAAAGCCGTCAAAACCTGCCTGGCTGATTAATAGAAAAAAGGAAATACTAAAAAAACCAGAGACTCCTGTGGGAGTACAGGATTTAAAGCAATCGATAGCTCTTGTGATAATTCCTGGTTTATAAAAATGAGATTCGCCGAGGTCTGAGAGTGCTAATTCCTCCTGAAAGATGCGCTTTATAATGATTTTAACGAGTTGCTCATCAAGCTGTTGATTTGTAAATTCTTCAGTAAGCCAGTTGTTGATTGTGCTAACAGATTCCGGTTTTAAATGACTAAGCTGATAGGCGAGTTCTTTTTGAAAAATCCGATCTTCATCAAACCAGTTTTTAATTGTTTGAATAAAATTGGGAATAAAAACAATACGTAAGGCACAGGTGTTAGCAAAGCTCGATAATGAGGAGAAAAGAGCCGCATTGGATCCTGCCCAGATGGCGCCGAAATAGCCTAAGGCCGCTGCTGGCATTGCTGAGAGGGCAGAGATTAACAAGATAGTTGTTCTATAAAAAAAACCGCTTAAACTGTCAAAATAGCCACCAAGGATTTTTTTTAAATTATCGACCATTTCATGATAATAACGAGTACGTGTTGCAGTTCCAATACCCATAAAAACCAAGGCATTGATGATTAGAAACCATTTATCAGATTTTAATTTTGAATCCCACCATTCTTCGCTGATGGCTTCCGGTCGAGAGGTTAGGCAATAAGGCAGAAAGGGCAGGGTGGTAAGGACTGCTGCTGATCCGTAGGCTATCGAAGACCAGGAAGGGACATAGCTTTTTAGTGTATTGGAAGAGGGCAGATAGCTACTCAGATTTAATGTGCTGACATAGCGTTTAAGACCTCCAAAATAACTGTGAGAACTTGTGGGTGTGTCAAAAGTGGCGTAGCCTGAGGTGTTTTCAATAGTAGCTATTTGCTGAGCATCAGATTCTTGCGGCATAATTTCTCCATATCCTTTGGTAAAACTCCCTGAGCGAGTTGCGAAAGATAGTTTCCTGTAAGTTGTCTCTAAAGTAAATTAAAAGCTTTATGGCTAACAGTAGTTTCGGTGATGGCAGTATTACGCCATTTTGGGTTGTTGATACAACCCCGCTATGTGTTTAAATCATGGTTCTGGATCCATAAGTTGTGCTATTGTTCCTTAACAGGCGAAATGAATTGGAAAGCAGTTATGCTTTTACTTCATCTGTAAAAAAGATAAACGATTAATAAGGATATTGTATGTCAACCGAGAAACAGGAAGTCAGGGCGGTCAATGAGCCAAGCCGCAGTTGGGGATGGCTTTTGGCCTTGGGCATCTTTTTTGTGCTGCTGGGCGCAATTGGTTTAAGTATGGTGGTTGGGCTAACTTTGGCCAGCATGCTTTTTTTAGGCATTTTACTGATCATCGCCGGATGCTCTCAAATTGTTGATGTGTTCAAATCAAAACATTGGCGAGCAGTTATCTGGCATGCCTTTATTGCTGTTCTTTATATCGTTGGCGGAGGTCTGGTGATTTATGATCCTCTTCTTGCCTCCAGCCTGATTACTCTGATGCTGGCCACGGTTCTGATCGTAATCGGTTTAAGCCGGTTTATTATGGCATCCACACTCAAAGGCTCATCTGCTTTTATATTGATTTTAGCTGGAATTATCGCTATTGCTCTGGGTGTAATGATTATTATGCAATGGCCAATCAGCGGCTTATGGGTGATTGGCCTTTTCATTGCGGTAGAGCTTATGGTTGATGGCTGGGCTTATATTTTTCTGGCAATTGCAATGCGGCGAAGCCGCTAAAAAGAAGCCTGATGCGCACACCGGCGCATCAGGTTTAAACCAGCTTATATAACTTCACCGGCATTTCCCGGTGTTTCAAAGTGGCATTGCCGATAAACTCAGCCTGGATGGTGGGTAAATTATTCACTACATCTTCAGAAATCAGGGCGGTAGTGTTGTAGGTTTTATTCAATTGTTCGATATGAGCAGCTGAATTAACCACATCTCCCATGATGGTATATTCGAGCCGCCGTTCGGTACCAATAGTGCCGGTTACAGCATAGCCAAAATGCAGGCCGATTCCCAATTTGAAATTGGGTATGTTGCCTTTGGTACTTTCTTCATCGGTACGCTTAACGATCTCCTGGGCCGCCTGTATGGCATTCGCGATATCGTTACCGCTGGAGATGGGCGCCCCGAATACCGCCATAAAACCATCCCCTAGAAATTTATTAATAATCCCTTTGTTATCATGGATAATTTCAATCATATAATTGAAAAGCTGATTCAGATAGCTAACCACAACAGCGGGTTCGTTCTGTTCCGTAAAATGAGTAAAGTTTCTGATATCGAGAAACATGACGCATACCGGAATGTATTCACTGGCGTTGGCATTTTTTGATAGTAATTTAGCAACTACTTCAGGAGAAACATGCTGTCCAAAAATACTCTCAATTCGTTCGCGCTCTTTCTGAGCCTCAAAAGCGGTACCTAATTGTTTTCTGATTTGAGCGGTTACAAAACCGGTTACAATGCCTGCAATCAACAACAACGCAGCCCGCCCGGCAAAAGAGTACCAGCTTGTCAGAAAGGGATCGATCTCTTGAAAATTGCTCCAAAAGGGCGCGTAGTAATAAAGTCCAATATATTCTATCGCTGCTATCAGTCCTGCAAACCGGCAAATCCATTCATTTAAGGTTAATGAAGAAAGAATGATAAAAATAAAATAAACCAGAACAGGCGGCATCAGAAGAACATAAACAGGGGTTTGAAAGTGAGACAAAATGATAATAGCGATAGACGGGATGCTTACCTCTAAAAAAGAAGTCAAATAGCGGAAAATACCTGGAAATGGCTTTTGATGTTTAATATGTCGACAAATCATTTGTCTCATAAAAAGAAAATAAAGCGCAACCAAAGCCAAACCGCTGGGTAATCCGGCTAGAGGTAATCCGCGCATTATTTTAATATATTCCTGAGGATAAAAAATTACAAAAAAGGTCCACATGAGCGAAAGAGATGCAAAAACGATAGCCAGAATGGTCGTTCTTAACTTATCGCTTTTTAATATTTCCAATTCGAGGAAACTTTTTTCCATGCTGCTCTTAAAGTTAATCTTTCTCTTTAATTCTAGCCCTGGAAATTAAAAAAACACGCCTTAATTGGACTTGGAATAAAAACGTGTTAGTTTTTAAATGTTCAATAGATTAAGGAAGCTCAATGAATATTGTTTCACACTTGAAAAGCCCAGCTGTATTTCTAACATCTCTTGCCCTGGCTTTTCCCCTGTATGCCGGTAATCCTTTGGCAACCCCAGAGCAGAAACTTCTCGATGAGAAAGCCATCGAAATATATCAGAATAATACCTTTCGGCTGTTTCGCATCAAAGCCAAGGCGGTTTATGCTCTGGCTTATGGACTTTTAATCAGCAATGAAGCAAAGCCACTGTTGTCACCGATGGTTGATGAGCTGATATTCAGTTCCATTCAAAAAGCAGTTAACTCTGATCCCTATTTTCCAAAAGTCTATTGGGTGGATAGCGGCCCGCGTCAATGGTTTGGCCTTGATGTGCCTGGCGGAAGATACAGTTATGATAATCCGGATGTTATTTACCGTACAATCCCCATAGATGGTTCCTTACATTATAAAATACATGGACATCGGGAACCCGCTGGCCTTGCGGATGCCAGTTTCTCTCTAATCAGTAATCCTAATTCACAGGGTACAGTGGCATTGCTCACTAATAGTGAATTACAGATTGATGCCGATGGAAATTATGAAATCACGATAGATAGTGAAGCGGCTAATGGTCGAATTAATCATATTCAATCGAATGATGATGCAGAAATGTTGTTTGTGCGCAATAGTCTTGGAGATTGGCAGGCTCAAAAGCCGGATAGTTTATCGGTTGAACTGCTTGATGATATCTCTGGTGAAACGCCAAGATCAGACACCCGAATTTATCTGGAGACGATAAAAAATATCTCGGAATCTATCTTCTTTTACGGGGTAGGGGCTTTGGGTATCAAAACCAAGCTAAATCCGGTTAACACATTTAAACAGCCCGAGCAATCTGATGATTTGGGAACCCTGGTCAGTCAGGCAAGTTCGTTTGGACATTTTGAAATAGAGGATGATGAAGCCTTATTATTAACAGTGGATATGGGAGGTGCTAACTATTTCATTGCGCCTGCGACTGGTCCATGGACCATTACCATCGATCCCGGAAATGTAGTATGCAGTTTAAATAATCAGCAAGCAATGGCTGATACTGATGGACGCTATCGTTTTGTGCTGTCTTTACAGGATCCTGGTGTATACAACTGGATTAGCACTTCCGGTCTGCATGAGGGAACCATGATGCTTCGCTGGCAGAATCTTCCAGCTAACACGGAAGGTCAGGGTCCAGCCATCACTACCGAACGGGTGAAAATTGCGGATTTGCCGTCGATGCTGCCCCCTGAAACTCATTGGGTAAGCCAGGCTGAGCGTCAGGAGCAAATTCTGAACCGGCAATCAGGCTATCAGTCGCGCAGTACTATTTGACGAAGTAACCGGGTATCTTGCTCGCAGCAGTACCCGGCAATATGATTAACGTCCTAAATTGATGGCATTTGTGATTTCGTTTTGTGATTCTTCAAGCGCATCAGTTGTTTTAGAAGCAGTTTCTGGTGCTATTTTTAAAAAGCTTTGCATTCTTGACTTAAGCGAATCTCCATCACGATATCGAGATAGAATGGTTTTGTCTTCTTTTGACATTTGAACTGCCTGAGAATAATTGCTTAAAGAGCCTTTTAGCTTATTTTCCAGCAGGCTTCGTAATTCAAGATACTCTGCTTTATTATCCCTGTTGTTTAAATTGTCCTGTATATCAATTCTTGCGGCCTGAATATTGGAGATTAGCTTGAGAATAACAGCTCTTTTATCATCATACTCTCCATGCTTTTTCTCAATTTTATCTGCAATTTTAACCAGGTTTTTTTCAAGTTGGTCCATTGCTTTGAGGATTAATTTGGTCTTACTCTCAAAAATTTGCATCACTTGTTCAATGTGTTTTTCTGAATGCGCTTCTCGAATGTAACTTGCATTGGAGTCTTTTATAGGATTTAAACTATGTTTTGAAGGATTAAAATCTTCAATATGATTAGTGAAGTTTCCTGTTGTTTTATCAGTTACACGATAATAATTTTTTGTCCTGCTTAAATAGTCACTTGCAGGATACACCTCATTTGCCCAGGGATCACAAATATAGGCTTGATCACCCCAGGTTTCAGGCTGGCTCGCTATACTATCTTTCTTGCGGCCTATAACCAGAAATACATGATCGCCGCCTTTGATGTGATATACCTCCGCATTAGTTTGTGGCGGAGTGTAATTGACGACGTAATCAAGCGCCATTAATGCGAGTTCATGGCAATTGCCTAGGGACAATTTTTTACAAAGCTCAATGGTTTGATAGAAATGCTGAATCTCCTTATCCAGTTCAAGCGTATAATCAGGAAAAGCTCTACAAGCTTTACGTAATAAAGCGATGTATTTTTGCAGCTCGTGTTTTTGCAGAATAGTGTATTCATTATTTACCAGTTGTGTAGAGCCCATCTTGATAAAATGTCTTGCATAAGCGCAGGCATTCTTAGCTATCGCTTCAGAAGTTGTGGGAACTATCTGGGACATATTCGGACAATCAGGTTAAGGACTTTATACTAGTATAGGCTTTATTGATTAAATCAATATTAATGCGAAGTGACTTAAGTTGATTCAATATGTTAAGAATGTGTTAGTTTTATTTGCTTTCTCGCAAACTTACTTCCCGCTATTACTCCTACGTCCACGGCTTTATGTCTGAGGAATCCCCTCATTATTTATATAGTGAGCGGATGACTTAAAAGTTGCTCAAACATGTCTGTTATCGTGTCGTTCCCGCGCAGGCGGGAATCTATTTCTCAAGATAATTCCTAACTTTGTTTGCAAGATGGATTTCCGCCTACGCGGAAACGACACTATTTAAAGTCCTTTTGACCTGATAAGGCACGTATTTGAGGGGGGCTCTCAGGCTTTATGCGGGAGATCCAGGAGTAAGAGATTACCTGGATTCCCCCCATAAAGCGGGGGCGTGGAAGTTGCTTATAAAAAGGATTAAATCGAGGGGGTAAAGGATTCAGAAGCTACCTCTTTTTTTTGAGTACATCCTGATGTCAACTCTACTTTTAATTTTGAAAAAGTATCAATGAAACACTTTATCAAAAGCCCGAGGGAGTTAAGTGTTTCTCTCGCATCAATTTCACCCGACAGATTGTTGAGTAACAGTGTACTGACCGGACCAGGTAGTGCTCCAATTTCGGGTTCACTATTTAGTTTGGGTAATATGTGGTTAAATCCCTGAGTCAGATCGGCATTTAATTTAATATTTGTATTATTTACAATCCATTCCAGTGTTTTCAATGTGTGGATATATATAGGTGCTTTTGTATCACTTAATCCCTCATAGATATGAGGAAGCAACTCTTCAATCTTTTCTCGACTAAGCAGGGGTAAAATCACGCTAAAATAATTGACTGCCTGAAAGCGGTGATAGTGGAGTTTGCTTTGCGATTTTATAATAATCTCGGTAATAACTCGCTCCCGCTGGCTATCAGTCAGAAGCGGTAGTAATCGTTTTAGGCAAATGGGTGATTTTAAATCAGTATAACTCCGCTGCTCTCGTGAGTTTTCCATAATTGTTTGTAATAGCTTATGCGCGTCCTCCGCAGTTATTCGTTTTGCAAGCGCCGAAAATAAGTCATCCAGTTCCTGCGCTGAATAACTATCTATTATATTAGAGGGGAATAGGGCTGTATGTTCGAGAATTATCCATTGCCAAACACTCTTATGCAGGATAAATATATCTTCAGAGTTTTCTGTGTTATCTGCAGACCATATTGTCTGTAAATTTTGAGCCATTTTCAGGGGAAGCAGTTTAAGTGTCCTCTTGTCCAGTTTGTCTTTGGCGGCAACGAGCCAGCGAACAGCACTTGGGGCTGATTCCAGCTGTCGTTCATCATCAAGAATTGCAATTATTTCTTCGGTTAATTGTGAAACTTCCTGCTCGTCAAAAACAGGAAAAAAAGCGGTCAGGCAATCTAAAATCAGGGGTTTATTCATTCGGGTAAAATAGGTCTCGGATTGCCACAGATTCTTCAAACAATTTTTAAATTCAAGCTCCTGACCTGTAGACCGTATGCGTTCAGCACATACCTTAACAAAACCAAGAAGTGGTGCCAGCTGAGAATTGTCAGGCACAAGTCGGTTGCAAAAATTATGCGAGACAAGAACAAAATCCAGCTCATTTAGTCTGGGCGAAAGTGCTATAAACTCGCGAATGGATACGCGGTTTAATGGGTTGGCAGAGATAATCCTCGGGTAGAGTTTTCCAGCCATTAAATGAACTGACTCCTCAGACATTACTGGAATCAGGTTAATGAGGCAATCAATCGTCTCTATTAACTCAAATTTATCATCATCCAGTGTAGTCAGAAGGCGAAGAATGAGCTTGTTACAGGATTTCCTCTCAAGGCCTGAGATATGGTTTAATAGGAAGGTTCTAGCTGACACCCGGCATAGCATCCCCTTGTCGAGCAGTACATGACTTACGGCAGAAATCAGGCGCGAAAGAAATCGATGGGGTATATTCGCCAGACTATTCAATTCCTCCATTGTTTTGATACGAACATTTATGTCTGTGTTTTTTAAATTGGCTAATATGAAAAGAAATAACTCGTCCTGTTCTGTATCATTGAGATCGGCTGACCAGCTTAGCATGCATTGTATTAATTGAGGCGGGCAGGTGTTTCTGGATTGCCTCATTTTCTCCAGAAGCCATGAAAGGATGGTCTGCCGGACGGAAGCTGATAGCAAGCCTGAAAGACTGCTGAGACTTCGATAAATAGCCGCAGGTAACATTCTCGAGCCCAATAGGGTGTTGCATAACCTCATCTGTTGTTTGGAGGTCATTTTTAAGGCAAATGATCGCAGACATCCGATTGCGTATTCCCGTTTTTTTTCAGATTGCAAAGAGAGCGCTTTTATGAGCAGGGGAATAAATGCATTAAGAGATTTTTCGTCTAGCCTGGGGGCTAAAGCACTCAGATGAAACAACGCGGTTTCATAATCATAGTCAGTGATGTCTTGCAGCGACTGCTGAAATAATTGGCTGAGTTCTGAGATCTGACCAGGGTTTAAGCAGGAAAAAAGAATGTGGAGATGGTGAAGCTTTTTAGGTTGAAATGCTCCCGCAAACAGGCACTTTTTAAGCTGGGCAAATAAATTATCATCAATTTCAAGTGCCATATCATGATAAGCGGCAAGCACAATCATTCCTAGAAAACGATAGCGGAAACTGACATAAGCAGAGCAGATATGGCGTTTCAGATAGGCTATAAGATTATTTTTCATCCACTTCCTCAAAGATTCAGGGGGCTGGAAGGCCCATTGTTCGAGAAGCTTTTCCTGTATGCGAAGGGAGGGGGAGTCTTGTCGTGAAAATAACACCAGTTCTGCAGCCAGCCGGCTATTGCGGCTAACCGAACAATATCTTGCCAATTCTTTGAATGACATATTCCACATATAGATTCTGGCCAGAGCATAGGATGGCTGTTCAAAAAGATTCATGGTGATTAAGTGTTGAAATTTTAATTGATTGGATAATATCATATTTGGGTAATAAATAATCCTTCTGTTGAATTAGAACCTGGTGTAAAGCTCGTTTAACAAGGGGCAAATCCACTCAAAGTTTCTGGCCTTAGACTTGGCTATTGTGTAATATCCAAAAAAAAGAAAATTCCTGGAGTGACAATTGTTTGATTTACGGAAGAAAATTGCTCAAATGCTCATTATGGGCTTTTCAGGCACTGAGATAAATGAACACCACCCTGTTCATTCATGGCTCCTCAAAGACGGTTTAGGCGGTGTGTTATTGTTTGATTATGATCTCATCCAGAAAAAAGCAGGAAAAAATCTGCTTCATTTTGAGCAAATCAAAAAATTGACTCAACAGCTCAAAACCTGTTCCAGCCAGTCATTCGCTGGGCAACAGGGGATGGATTTAATTATTGCTGTCGATTATGAAGGTGGGGCTGTTGATCGCTTCAAATCAATTCCCGGTTCAACTCACACTGTCAGCCCGGAACAACTGGTTCAGTTGGATAATGAAGAGCGCAAAAGCATCATAACTAAAATGGCGAAAATGCTCCATCATCTCGGATTTAATTTAAATTTTGCGCCGGTCGTTGATCTGAATATCAATCCTCTGGAGGGAATAATAGGTCCTTTGGGACGCTGTTTTTCTGCCAATGCAGACAAAGTGGATTGCTTTGCCCAGGAATTTACAGAGATCTTTTCAGAATACGGAATTCACTGCTGCTATAAGCACTTTCCTGGACACGGCAGTGCCGCTGCTGATACGCATAAAGGATTTGTCGATGTATCCAATAGTTTTTTACCCGAAGAGCTAAAACCTTATCAGCTATTGAAGCAATCCCGCGTGATGCCGGCTATGATTATGACCGCGCATGTTATCAATCGGCAATTGGATCCCTCCGGTTTACCTGCGACGCTTTCAAAGCCAATTCTCAGCAATTTATTACGTGAACAGTTAGGTTATGAAGGGATCATCATCAGTGATGATTTGCAGATGCATGCGATTAGTCAGCATTTTAGTATGGATGAAGCATTGGCTTTAACTATAAATGCAGGTGCCGATATGATTATTGTAGCCAACCAGCTGGGCACTGTTTCAGCGCCTGAAGTGATGGATCGCATTGAGCGTTTGGTATCCGAGGGTACAATTGCTGCCGCCCGTATCGAGCAGGCCTTTCAACGAATTGCTGATTTGAAACAGAGGCAGATTTGCCCTGCCTAGGGCGTGTTTTCCTAATCAGAGACAAGAGGCTTTGTTTTTCGAGCTGGTCGTGTTAAAATGTGCTCTCAATGTGCAAAAAATACGCAATGGTGGATATGAACGATTTTCAGATAATCAGGAATTTTAAGGTTTCTTACAGCAAGACTATCTATTGTTGTCGCTGTTGTTGCTGCCACAGTCTGTAATTCCTTTTTATTGTTAAGTGTCATTAAAATCAGAGGTTCACATGCCTTCCACCCAAAAGACTTCAAGCAAATTCTGGCTCAGCACACCCTTTCTTTATACTATAATGATTCTTCTCGGAATTTTAAGCGGGTTTTCAGATATTCCGGGATTAAAGCCCTTGGGCTTATTTATTGCAGATGTGTTCATTCGTATCTTCAAATGCATTAGTCTTCCCATAATCGCATTATCAATTATTGTCACTCTGACTAATTATCGCGCTGACGGCGCAATGAAGAGAGTGTGGCAGCGTGCCATGACCTATACTTTGATTACTACGGTTATAGCGGCAGCAATCAGTTGTTTGTTATATCTTCTGATTCAGCCGGGAATGGCGAGTCTGACTGCAGCTAAAATTGCAGGACCAGTGGCTTCTCAGTCTTCTTATTTTGAACATATCAGCAGCCTGATTCCCTCGACAATTTTCGAGCCGTTTCTCCAACATCAGGTCATGGGTGTTTTATTACTGGGGATAGTGACTGGCATTGCCATTCGCTATATTCCTGAGCAAGAGCCGCGTCAGACGATTACAGCCTTTTTCCGTGGCGCACACGGACTTTTCATGGTAATTACCGGCTGGGTGATTAAAATCATTCCTTTAGGCTTATATGGTTTTATTACCAGTACTGTAGTTCAGTTGCGCGAAGGGGAATCGATTCGCGGACTTGGCGGCTATCTGTTAATCATCGTGCTGGCTAATTTAATCCAGGGCCTGGTGGTTTTGCCTCTGTGGTTAAAGAGCCAGGGAATAAAACCATTTGCGGCTCTTCGCGGCATGCTGCCGGCACTGTCTGTCGCTTTTTTCTCAAAGTCATCGGTTGGAACTTTGCCAGTCACGATGGAAACCGCTGAAAAAAATCTGAATGTCAGACCAGAAGTCAGCCGATTTGTATTGCCGCTTTGCACTAGTTTGAACATGAATGGCTGCGCTGCGTTTATTTTTACTACGGTCATTTATTTAATGCAAAACCATGGGATGGAAATAAGCTTACCAATGATGGCGCTATGGGTGTTTATTTCAACCATTGCAGCCATCGGTAATGCCGGTGTACCAATGGGTTGTTTTTTTCTTAGTGCCAGTCTTTTGGCAAGCATGAATGTGCCTATCACGCTGATGTGGCTTATTTTACCTTTCTATAGTCTGATTGATATGCTGGAAACCTCGCTCAATGTCTGGTCCGATTCCTGTGTGGCGAGAGTGGTAAATGAAAAATTAGAGGATAATGCCAGAGATTTTGTACCGGAGGGTGTTCCAACTGGTCATTCGATCTGAGGTGCAGATGTTTAAGAGAAAATCCCCTCTCCCAAGTTTGGGAGAGGGCCAGGGTGAGGGTTGATTTTAACCCCTCTCTCTAACTCTCTCCCCTGAGGGGAGAGAGGATTTTTAGGCTCGCTTCGCGTGGAGGACAGTTTAATACATTGAACTTATCCCAAGATTTACTTTAACAGCTGCTCACAAATCCCGTAATAAATATCGCTGAGTTTTTCCAAATCCTGCAAACTGACACATTCATTAACCTGATGAATGGTAGCATTCACAGGTCCCAATTCGATAACCTCCACCCCATAAGGTGCGATAAAACGCCCATCCGAGGTGCCGCCGGTAGTCGATAGCTCAGGGGAATACCCCGTTACTTTTTGAATCACCTGTATCGTTGTCTCCAGAAGTTTGCCCTGATCGGTTAGAAAAGGCTCTCCATTGATACGCCATTTAATTTCGGGATTTAAGTGGTGGGAGTGAAATATATCTCTTACTTGCTGCTCCAGTCCCAGTGCTGTTTGTTCGGTAGAATAACGGAAATTAAATTGCATAAACAAATTGCCAGGAATGATATTTGAGGCAATACCGCCTGACTGGAGGTTGGTGATCTGAAATGAAGTGGGAGGAAAGTACTCATTGCCTTTATCCCATTCTTTTAAGACCAGTTCTGTCAATGCAGGACTCAGTTTGTGAATCGGATTCTCTGCAAGATGAGGATAGGCCACATGCCCCTGTTTGCCATTGTATGTCAGATTACCAGAAAGAGAACCACGACGGCCAATTTTAATTACATCTGCAATTCGTTCAGTGCTGGATGGTTCTCCGACTATGCAATAGTCTATCTTAATCCCGCTCTTAACGATTTCTTCCATAACATGGGGCGTTCCAAGCTGAAACAAGTCTCCTTCTTCTCCACTGGTAATTAAAAATCCAAGACTGCCAGGAAAAGAAGGGTGTTTGTCAATGAAGCGCTTGGCAGCAAGCAGCATAGCGGCCAAACTGCCTTTCATATCAGCAGTGCCGCGTCCGTAAAGCTCATCGCCAATAAGCGTTAGCTTGAAAGGAGGCGTCTTCCACTGATCACTATCGCCAATTGGAACCACATCGGTATGTCCAGCAAAAACAAGAAGCGGCGAGGAAACCCCGTAGCGGGCAAAAAAATTATCGACCGGGCTATTATTGAAGGGATGGCAGGTGAATCCCAAATGGCTTAGAAAATTAAGCATTGATTCCTGGCAGCCGGCATCGAACGGAGTGATTGATTCACGTTCAATCAAATCTGCAAGAATTTCATAGAGCGAATTCATCAGAGATCTCGAAGCAATTCATTAACGCTGACTTTTGACCGGGTTTTTTCGTCAACTTGTTTGACGATAACCGCACAATATAGGCTGTGACTGCCATCTTCACTCGGCAGATTACCCGAGACTACAACAGAACCGGCCGGAATGCGTCCGTAGGTAATAGTGCCAGTCATTCTGTTGTAAATTCTGGTGCTCTGACCAAGATAGACGCCCATCGATATGACAGAGCCGCGCTCGACAATAACGCCTTCGACGACTTCAGAGCGGGCTCCGATGAAGCAATCATCTTCAATGATTGTCGGGTTGGCTTGCAAGGGCTCAAGAACCCCCCCTATACCTGCACCACCGGATAAGTGAACATTCTTACCAATTTGCGCACAGGAGCCTACTGTGGCCCAGGTATCGATCATCGTACCCTCATCGATATAAGCTCCGATATTGACATAGGAGGGCATCAGGATGGTATTTTTACCGATAAATGCACCTTGACGAACCATTGCATGAGGAACTACTCGCACGCCGGTATTTTTAAAATCCTCGTCACTGTAATGAGTAAATTTTAATGGCATTTTGTCATAGAATTGACAAAATCCTGCATCAATAGCTTGATTATCATATAATTTAAACGACAGCAAAACTGCTTTTTTTATCCATTGATGAACAACCCATTCTGAGCCAGATTTTTCTGCAACACGCAATTGACCGGTATCAAGCCCGTTAAATACTTCATGAACTGCTTCGATAATATTACTGGGAGCTGTTTGGGAAGATAAACTGTGGCGTTGCTCAAAAGCGTCTTCAATCGTTTGCTGCAGGGAGTTCATGGTATCGATCTCTTAACTGATTTTTATTGTAGAGTATCCACGCGCGCATTTTTTTTCAAGGGACTTTTTCTCCACATATCACCGAGCCTGGCGAAGCTGATTCGCAGATAATGAAATTTTCTTCGCAGGCTTACAGTCTGGACTGGCTTGAGAGTATACTGTCATTTTTTATTTCTGGATTGAATGTGCGTATTTTAATAACAGGAGTTGCCGGATTTATTGGTTTTCATTTAGCCAAGTATCGTCTGGAAAAGGGAGATACAATTATTGGTCTTGATAATCTGAATGATTATTACGATGTCCGGCTTAAATTGGCCCGACTGGAGCTTTTACAAAAATATCCCCGCTTCAGTTTCCATAAAGGGGACATCAGTGATGCGGATGCTGTGGAAAGGGTATTTAAAACGAGCCAGCCGCAAAGAGTAGTCAATCTGGCCGCACAGGCAGGAGTACGTTATTCACTGACCAATCCTCTTCTCTATGCACAATCGAATATGATTGGATTTACCAATATTGTCGAAGCATGCCGGCAGGGGGCTGTAGAGCATCTGGTGTATGCCTCAACGAGCTCTGTGTATGGGGCAAATTTGTCGCAACCCTTTAACGAGGAGGATTCTGCCAATCATCCCTTAACTATCTATGCGGCCAGTAAAAAAGCCAATGAGTTAATCGCCCATTCTTACTCGCATTTATTTAATTTGCCGACCACCGGTTTACGGTTTTTCACCGTATACGGACCCTGGGGAAGGCCCGACATGGCCTTTTTCTCTTTTACTCGCGATATTCTCGCTGGCAAACCGATAAATATCTACAATAATGGCCAATTACAGCGTGATTTTACCTATATTGACGACATTATAGAGGGTGTATCCAGAGCTGTTGATCATGTTGCCAGACCCAATCCCGAGTGGTCTGGCCTTTCTCCTGATCCGTCAAGCAGTATGGCGCCGTATAGAATTTATAATATTGGATGTGGTAATCCGGTTAATTTGCTGGATTATGTGGAAGCACTGGAAGCTGCTTTAAAGAAAAAAGCGATTAAAAATTTTCTGCCCATGCAGCCAGGTGATGTCGTTTCCACTAATGCAGACACCACCCGCCTGGAATCCGAGCTGGCTTATAAACCCTCCATCAATTATCAGGAGGGGATCCGCCGATTCGTTGACTGGTATTTACATTTCTATCAGGGTTAATCCTGACGGCCTGAACATGGGCAGCAGCAGCGTCCTGAGTTGCCCATTGGGTTTTTATATTCTCTATTAGCTGATCTTTAATATGCCATTGCTGGTTAATCCAGGTTTTAAATTCATCCTGCAAAGATGACTTAGTCAAGTCATTACTTATAAACTGTTCTGGAATCTCAATTTCCCGCAGATGAACACGGATTTTACTAATTCTGCCGCATAAAAAATCCCAGAGAGAGTGCTTCTCTTCGGCGTATACGATAGTTAAATCCAGCAATTTATGAATCTGTGAACCCATGGAACCGATTACAAAACTGACTCCTCCTGCACGAGGCCGAAGCAAATGACGGTATTCCGATCCTTGCAGCGTTTTTTTAGACAGATTAAAGCGTGTGCCTTCCACAAAGTTGGCAATAGTCACCGGTTGACCTTTGAAGGAATGGATTGCCTTTCTGGTAGCCTCCAGATCTTTCCCTTGTTTATGAGGATTCTTAGCGAGGTATGCCTTGCTGTATCGTTTCATAAACGGACAGCCCATTGCCCACCAGGCGAAGCCCAAAAGGGGAACCCACTTCAATTGATCTTTAATAAAAAACTTGATTACAGGAATTCTGCGGTTAAACAGCCTGTGCATAAGTACGATATCAAGCCAGCTCTGATGATTGGCAATAAGCAAATAGGATTGCTGTCTATCCAGCTCCTTTAAACCAGTCGCCTCCCATTCATGGGGAATCAGATGACTAATGTAAGCATTATTGAGATCACACCAGTACATAACAAAGCCATCAATACGCTGACCGCAGTAAAGCCTCCAGCGCTGACTAGGAATGAGTTTCAACAGGCCGAAAATAAATATCGGCATAAAACAGATACAGGTTGATAGTATGAGAGTAAAAATTGCGAGCGACGCTCGCAATGGATTAGACCTCGAGTTTATTTTCATAATCAATTTCCATTAATCCAGTGCATAGGCAAGATCAGAAACCAGATCATCGATGTGCTCAACCCCAACCGAGAGACGAACAAAGCCATCGACAATTCCGAGTTGCTGACGTGTTTCATAGGGTATAGACGCATGCGTCATGATTGCGGGATGTTCAATCAGACTCTCAACACCTCCAAGACTTTCGGCCAGTGTAAAAAGCTCACAGCGTGAAAGAAACCGAGTGGCGTAATCGAGATTCCCTTTGAGTACAATCGAGATCATGCCCCCAAAATCCTGCATTTGTTCCTTGGCCAGGCTATGCTGGGGATGACTTTCCAGTCCAGGATAAATTACTTTCTCGACCTTGGGATGCTTTTCAAGCCATTGCGCCAGATGCCGTGCATTCTCACAGTGACGCTCCATACGCAAAGGCAGGGTTTTAAGGCTTCGTAAAACCATAAAGCTATCAAAGGGGCTGGCAATTCCTCCACAGGAGTTTTGTAAAAAGGCCATTTTTTCAATCAGCTCGTGATTGTCGCCAACTACCACAACACCACTGACTATGTCTGAATGACCATTTAAATACTTGGTGGCTGAATGAATTACGATATCGAAACCGCATTCCAAAGGCCGTTGAATCCAGGGTGTCGCAAAGGTGTTATCGGCCACCGCTATCAGCTGATGTTTTTTAGCCAATGCCGCAATTTGACGAAGATTTGCCAGCATAAGCATGGGGTTTGAAGGGGTCTCCAGCCAAATCATACGTGTTTCAGGTTTAATTGCAGCTTCAACTGCTGCGAAATTGGTCATGTCTACAAAAGAGAAGCTCAGATTCGAAGTTCTTGTTTTAACTTTGTCGAAGAGTCTGAAGGTACCTCCATAAAGATCATTCATGGCAATCACATGATCGCCACAATTCAGCATATCAATAATGCTGTTAATTGCAGCCATTCCTGATGCGAAAGCAAAGCCTCTTTCACCCGATTCCAGGCTGGCGATACAGGCTTCATAGGCGGTCCGGGTTGGGTTGTGAGTTCTTGAATATTCATAGCCCTGATGAACCCCGGGGGCTGATTGTTTGTAGGTTGATGTGGTATAAATAGGGGTCATCACAGCACCGGTTGACGGATCAGGATGTTGGCCTGCATGAATTGCACGCGTATTAAAATGTTTGCATTCCATAATGAAATTCCTTCTGATCTGTTAGGTTATGCAAAATCTGCTAACCGTGTATATAATTTACTTAAATATGACAGGCTGCCTTTCTTAAAAAGTCTCCGAAGAAAGACGCTAATTGAAAAAGAGTCATTCTAGTGAGGGATCCATGCGCAGGCAAGAAATAGATTATCAAAAAGTTGCCTTAGCTGCAGAAAAAGTTAAGAAAAAGGGGAGAGAGCCATCTCTGACCAATGTTTGCGAGGAATTGGGAATTCCCAGCCTAACGACGAATCTTTCTTCACTTTTAGAAAAATGGTACCACAATCAACCCGAGTTTCAACGCTCTATTCAAGCGCCTTTATCGGATAATATCAAAATTACTACCCCATCTGATATTGTCGAAAAAAATATTGAACTGGAAAAATCCCTTTCATTGCTGCGTGCGACCCTGGAGTGTACAGCAGATGGCATTATGATGGTTAATGGAAAGGGGCAGGTGGTCGACTGGAATCAGAAGTTCGTTGAGATGTGGCGAATTCCCTCGCATATGCTTGAGTCAGGTACTGAGAGCATTGGCTTTGAATATATTTTACAACAATTGAGTAACCCCGCATCGGTTATCGCTGATGTACAGTATTTATATGAAAACCCTGACTGGGAAGGGGAGCTGCCTGTTTTACATTTCAAAGATGGGCGAATTTTTGAACGTTACACGCAGCCGCAACGAATAGGTTCCGAAATAGTGGGTCGTGTTTACAGTTTCCGCGATGTGACTCAGAAAAGAATGGCGGATGAAGAATTAAGGATCCGTGAGCGCGCTATAGAGGCTAGCACACACGGTGTTGCGATTATTGACATTACCAAACCTCATCAGCCGATCATTTATGTCAACAAAGCATTTGAACGCATCATGGGCTATTCAGAGAAGCAGACTCTGGGGCAAAATCTCGCGCATCTCCAGGGCACTAAAACTGATCACGTCAATCAAAAACGAATTGAACTGGCTATTCGTGAATTGCGCGAGGAAACCGTCGAGCTTGAAAGCTATCGCCGTGGAGGCGAGTTATTCTGGTGTGAGCTTAGCGTGGCTCCGGTCAGCGATTCCTTTGGAAAAGTGCGTCATTATGTCTGTATTCTTAATGATATTACCCAGCGCCGTGAAATGGAAAGACAATTGGTAAGGCAGGCTACCCATGACTCTCTGACCGAGCTGCCTAATCGGGTATTGCTTATGGACAGGGTTGAACAGGCTATATTGCAGGCTCGTAAAAAAAGCAGCATCCTGGCTTTTCTCTTTTTAGACCTGGATCGGTTTAAGATGACCAATGACACATTGGGGCATAGTGTTGGTGACAAGTTACTGCAGGCCGTTTCCAACCGTCTGTTGATTGCAACGAATGATTTCGACACCGTAGCCCGCCTGGGAGGCGATGAATTTGTTATTCTGCTTCAAGATATAGCCAGTGAAACTCAAGCCCAGCAGATGGCGCAGGAACTGCTGCACATGATTGAAAAGCCTTTTCAGGTCGATCAGCACAGTCTAAAAATCACTGGCAGTATTGGTATCAGCTTTTATCCTAAAGATGGACTTGATTATGAGTCGTTAATGAAAAATGCCGACTTATCCATGTACCATGCTAAAGACAGCGGCAGAAACAGTTTCCGCATTTTTGAGCCTGAGATGAACCGGCGGGTTATTAATCGCATGCAGCTCGATAATGCATTGCGCGATGCCCTGAAACGAGGTGAATTCAATTTAATGTATCAGCCGCTGATTGATCTGAGGACTCAGAAAACGGTCGGTGTTGAGGCCCTGATTCGCTGGAACAGTCATTTGTTGGGCGCGGTTTCTCCTATCGATTTTATAGGCATGGCTGAGGAGAATGGTCTTATCATTGACATTGGTAAATGGGTATTGGAAGAAGCCTGTACCCAGATAAAAAAATGGCATGCGCAAGGCTATGACATCAGCGTCGCCGTTAATATCTCAGGCAGACAATTTCGCCAGACCCGCCTCCCCGAAACAATTGCCGAAATTCTCGCTAAAACTCAGTTGTCCGCGAAATATCTTGAGCTTGAACTGACAGAAAGCCTGTTGGTTGATGATGTGGAACATGCGGTCGAAACCATGTACCAGTTGAAAGACATGGGTGCGAAATTAGTTATTGACGACTTTGGTACCGGGTATTCCAGCTTGTCTTATCTCAAGCAATTCCCTGTTGATAAACTAAAAATAGATCGTTCGTTCATTAGTGAGCTGGTCAATGATCAAAATGATGCGGCAATCGCCAGAGCAATTATTAATCTGGGACATAGCTTAAATCTTGAAGTGTTGGCCGAAGGTGTTGAAACCGATTTGCAGAAAAACTTTATTATTAAGCATGGCTGCGATTATGCCCAGGGCTATTTATTCAAACCTCCACAAAAACCTGAAGATCTGCGCGAATTTTTCGATTCGTTCAAGGGTTGAGAGTAATTTACCTGACCCAGCTGCGTTCCCTCACACCGCTACGTTACCCGCTTTATGGAGAGAATCCAGTTAGTCTATCAGACCTCTGGTTCCCCAACTAGGTGGGGAACGTAATCTGGTATATCTTTTGCAGATACAATTTATTAGCCCTGGATAACCCCCGGGCTGCAAAATTGTATTGTCCAATCAAATGATGGATTGGGATTGGTTTACAGTTTCCTGGATGTAGAGGTATGGATCAATGTCACTGGCGCTGTTCAGGAGATTAGTATGAGAAAAATAAGTATAATCGGGTCAGGCCTGGTAGGCACTCTCTTATCCATTTATATGGCAAGGCGAGGATATGAGGTTCATATATATGAGGCTCGGTCTGACCCCAGAATTGCCATGGCAGATAAGGGGCGCTCAATCAATCTGGCGATGTCTTGCCGTGGACTTACCGGGCTAACGGAAGTGGGTTTATATAATACAGTCAAAAAGTTGCTGGTTCCAATGCGTGCTCGAGCTATTCATGAGCAAAATGGTGATATTAAATATCAATCCTTTGGTCGTCATCGGGATGAATATATTAATGCCGTGCAACGTAACGATCTCAATAATCTGTTGCTGGACGAAGCGTCCAGGCATCCGCAGATTCATCAATATTTCGATATTAAAATTATCGATTTGGATCTGGATAAAAAAATCCTGTATTTTCAGCATCAGGGGGGTGAGACTGAGCCTCATCAATATGAGTTATTAATTGGTGCAGATGGCGCCGCTTCATTTGTACGACAAACGATGGCTGAACAAAAAAAGATAAGCGCAACGCGCAGCTTCCTGCCCTATGGGTATAAAGAGTTATCACTTAGTAATCAAAGCAGTCAGCAGTTTGCGCCTGAGCATCTGCATCTCTGGCCCAGAGACTCTTACTTGCTTCTGGGCAATCCCAATACAGATGATTCCATTACAGGTTCACTATTCTTACCACAGCAAGGAAAAAACAGCTTCAGCGAGCTGGATAATGAGTTGAAAGTGAATCAATTTTTTAAAGCTGCCTTTCCTGATGCCTTTACCGCAATGCCGGATTTGATTGGAGAGTTTTTTGGTCATCCAACCGGTAATATGAGCACTATACAATGTGAGCCCTGGCATTATCAGGATCACTGTCTGTTAATTGGTGATGCGGCTCACGGGATTGTTCCTTTCTTTGGTCAGGGGATGAACTGCGGCTTTGAGGATTGCAGGATGCTTGATCATCTGCTGAATCAATATCAGGATGACTGGTCGAAAGTGATGCCTGCTTTTTTTAAAACACGTAAGCCGAATACCGATGCTGTATCTATGATGTCAATGGATAACTACCATGAAATACAAACTGATATTCGTGATGAGCATTTTAACTTGAAAAAAAGGCTTGAGCAGGAACTTATGCATCATTATCCCGATGTATATATTTCCAAGCATGTTCTGGTGATGTTCACCAATACGCCTTACGCACAAGCGCAGGCAATAGGCGTATTGCAAAAAGAGTTGTTAGACGAAATATGCGCAAGTACAAAGGAGATTAACAGTATTAAGTGGAATGAAATTAATCAACTGATGGAACAGTATGACAAAAAATTGGCGAACTTGCGGCTAAGTTAAAAAAATATAGAAAAAAGAGCGATTAAAAGGTCAAGAAGTCGTCACAAAGGATGCAGTCGAGGACATTTTTCTGTCGCTTCTCGAGGATTGGTTACGTCTGAAATTACTGTACAGAAGAATTTTAAGCAGATAATTTTTTCTATTAAATTTGCGATACAAAAATAACTACATGATTTATATGAAAAATATAAAAAAATGGCTTTGGTGATAATTTGTACGCTTCGTTAAAAATTGGCACGATGCCTGCAACGTAACAAATGTCCATCAAAATTTTAATGCCTCGGAGGCAGCCATGAAAACAATTCAAGCTTATATTGATTCTAAACAACAAGAATTTATGAATCATCCATTTTTTGAAGTCCTGGAAAAATTAGAAAGTTTAGAGGAAATCAGCTATTTCGTGCCTGAACTGACTTTCTGGGCTATGACATTCCAGGACATACTGAGACTTAACGAAGAACGAGTTCAAGATCCCTATTTACGAAAGATTGCTCGTCACCACAGACTTGAAGATGCTGGGCATGAAAAATGGTTCCTGCATGACAAAAAATACATGGGTACTTTAAGCCATGATAAATACTGCAGCAAAGATGATGTTGCCTGGCTTTACAGCAAAGAAACTCAATTAACTCGTGATGCAGCTTATTCCATCATGTCAGAGATATATAAAGCTGATGATGAGATTCTGAATATCGCTTTATTGCTGACTCTGGAATCATCAGGGCATGTATTCTTTGAGAAAGTAGTAAGACAAGTCAAGAAAGCAGGAGAGGACCATAATCTGAAATACTTTTCCAGCTCTCATCTTGATGTTGAAATGGCTCATGCCTTGTTTGAAGAAGAAATGGAAAAGAAACTGTTTGCGATTCAAATTCCTATAAATGTACGACGTGAAGCCTTGAAAATGATTGATCGATGCTACGACGCATTCAATAAGATGTTCGATGGACTGATTATCGCTTGCAACAAACGTTTGGAACTTGCAAGACAAAGAAACCAGGAGAATGCCGCGAATGCAGTAGAATACGTCAGCGACCAGGCTGTATAAAAGAGTTTGGACAAGGGGGTGCTCAGCGATGGGCGCCTCCTTGTCCTTTTTATATATATCAAAAACATAACCCACTGCTTGTGGATTAATTATTGCATATAATTGAAGTTAACCGGGTAGACAAAGGAAGCAGAATTATGCAGCCAAGGGAATGGAGCAGCACACAAATCAGGCAGTGCGCAAAAACAGGTGGACAAAGCTTGCTTAGCGACGAGCGTTCTCGCGTCTTTTTTGGAGAGGATTTTGGCCGCTTGAAACAGCAACTACCTGCCGCAGCGGTAGTTCCAGCTAACGTAGACAGATTGCAGGATATCGTTCGCTATGCCAATCAGAATAAACTCCCTTTGACTATACGCGGAAATGGTTTAAGTCAGGGTGGGCAGGCCCTTAGCATATCAGGCGGCGTGGTTGTTCACTTGCAGGAACTCAATAATGTATTGGACAAGCGGGAGCATTCTATCTGGGTTGAAGCGAATGCGACCTGGTCTGATCTCATAAAAAGATCACTTAAAACTTTTGAAATTCCTTATGTGGTTCCTTATAACGCCCATCTGTCAGTTGGCGGTGTGCTATCGGCAGGAGGTGTTGGCGCGTCTTCTTTTCGCTTTGGTAGCGCGACCGCTCATGTGAATGCCCTGGAAGTGGTGACTGCTAACGGAGAAAAGCAGATTGTCGATGGCAACTCCCCCTTATTCCATGCATGTCTTGGTGGACAGGGACGTTTTGGGATTATAACTAAAGCAGAAATCCGGTTACGGATTTGCAAAAAACAGGTGCGGACTTTCTTTTTGTCGTATCTCGACAAAGAAAACTGGCTTCGAGATATGAAAAATCTACAGGAAGAGGTTGATTACCTCGAGTTTTTCTGTACGCCAGCTATTCAGGGCGCTCGACTGACATCAAAGGGGCGCTTGCCATTTGCGGAATGGTTATATGGACTTCACATAGCAATCGAATATGAAAATGAAGCGCCTGCTCTGGAGAATCTTGTCTCAAAAATATCACCCTGGAAAGTAAGCCATGTGCAGGAGGAAGATATATCATCCTTTTTACATCGACATGATTCACGTTTTCAATCGATGAAGTTATCAGGACAATGGGGGTTACAACATCCCTGGTTTGAATGTTTTTTATCGGGAGAGTCACTTTTTTCTGAGTTACAGGACTTGCTGGCGATGCTTCCCGTCTATTATGCAACGGTTTTACAAATAGTACCTATCCGCAAAATAGAACCTACCGGCTTTTTTATGTTGCCTGATACCAGTGACGACATCTACGCTGTGATGATCCTGAATCCTGGTTTGCCTGGATTTTTGATACCAGGCTGCCTTGAAACCATCCAGTTACTGGATCGCCGATTTCTCCCGGGCGGGGGGAAACGCTATCTTTCAGGCTATTTGGGTGAAAACATTCCTTCTCACTATTGGCAACAGCATTTTGGAGAAAAATATGAGAGTTGGATCAAATTAAAAGAGGAAGTGGATCCCAATCAAATCTTTTGCTCACATCTGCATAACGGCAAGCAGTAAATATTGGCTTTATTCATGTGTAGTAGTGCCATGCCTGTCTGCTCACTCTACGTCTCCCGACTTGTTCGGGAGACTCAAGGGTAAGGGATCAACTGGATTCGCCGCATAAAGCCTGAGGCATTCCCTCATTTTTCATTCAAGAAATACGTAGCTTATCAGGTCAAACTGATTTTAAATACTGTCGTTTCCGCGAAGGCGGAAATCCATCTTGCAAACAAAGTTAGGAATTACCTTGAGAAATAGATTCCCGCCTTCGCGGGAACGACACGATAATAGACCTGTTTGAGCAATTGTTAAGTCATCCGCTGACTATGTAAAAGCCCTCAGGCATAAAGCGGTGAACGTAGGGGCTGATGTTTGACTTATTTTCATCTGCCGGCCTTCGGCTTTTAAGAAAGATTTTAATTTGAATAGCGGATGGGTTGAATTCGCACAAATATTTTATATTGATATTTGGCGGAGAGACAGGGATTCGAACCCTGGGAAGGTTTCCCTTCAACGGTTTTCAAGACCGCCGCTTTCGACCGCTCAGCCACCTCTCCGGGGAAGAATACTATTACAACGACTTATCGAATGCAAACATTTTTTTCGAGAAAATCAAAATTTTTATCTTAAAAAAACATAAAGTTCGCAAAATAATTCAGGATGGGTATAATGACCTGCATTTAAAAATGGCTGCGGTGAATGTTTCCGCATAGTATTGTTAACAGGTGTATTCATGAAAAGATTTCAATGTTTTATCCTCATCTCTTTGGTAATTACCCTGACAGCCTGCACAAGCTGGTGGAGTAAGGACGACGATGACAGTAATAATCCTTTCAAGGGGATGTCTGCTGAACAATTATATAGTGGAGCCAAATCTGCGATGGCCAAAGAGGAATACGCCACTGCGGCCAAGCGCCTTGAAGCCCTGGAGTCTATGTATCCCTTCAGTGATTATGCTGAGGAAGCACAGATGAATCTCATCTATGCCTATTATAAAAAAGAGGATTATCCTTCTGCTGCGGCTACGGCAGAGCGTTTCATTCATCTTTATCCGCGCGCTCGTCATGTAGATTATGCTTATTACATGAAGGGCCTGGCCAATTTCCAGCAAAATCGTGGAACGTTTGCCAGCCAGCTGCCCCTGGATGAATCCTGGCGGGATCCGGGAACTCAGCTTCAATCTTATTCCGACTTTGCGACTTTAGTGGAGCGCTTCCCCAATAGCCGTTATAAGGCGAATGCTTTACAGCGTATGATTTATCTTAGAAATATGTTTGCTCAACACGAACTGAATGTTGCACAATTCTATTATGAAAGAAAAATGTATGTAGCTGCTGCAGAACGTGCCAGTTATCTGGTAAAGAACTACCCACAGGCGCCCAGCGCAAAAGAGGCTTTAGTCGTTTTGTATCGTGCTAATTCTCAAATGGGTTTAAAGAAGGCAGCGGAGGATGCTTTGGCAGTCTACCAGGCTACCTATCATAGCCAACCCAATCTCGATGCCTGATTCTTTCGGCAGCCTGGACGATTGAGGGCTGCCTGTAAGCAGGAGAAAACGAGCGAATCCGGGGATTGAACAATTGAAAATCTGCATCCACCGTCTTATCTTGCAAACCAGCTTTTGCGGCCTCCTGGCTCTACAGCCAGTTTTTGCTTTTACTTCTGAGGATGCAAAGCTTGTTAAAAGAGATTTTCAGCTGTATCAGGCCTGGAGTCTGGCTCGAAACTATCGTTTTGGTACTACTGTTAAATCCGATCCGGTTAAAGCCTTGGCCTGGGAAAAAATATATCTCAATTTGTTACCGGCGGCGTATCCAAAAAAAAACGATATGCTTGCAGCCTTTCAATCGCATCTGAGTTCCGAACAAATCCAGCAGGCAGAAAGTCTCTCAAAGCAATATGCAGAACAATATAACCTTGGTAATACAGCCTTGACCGAGGTTGAACTAAGCCAGGCGTATATTTTACGTGATGAGTCCAGCACATGGAGTGTATCGGATGAGTCTGTTGCCCCCAGGGAAATCAGCAGTAATTTTCATAAATGGATGGAATGGCTGGATGCGAAGGGTTTAAGAGAGACTGTACTTGATTTGGATCAGCGGGCTTATAAGCTTTTTAAGGCCAAAGCGTATCCTATAGTTTACGGCCAGGTTATTGTTCGTGGAGTGGAATCACCAGAAATGGTTAGCAGTGAGGTGTCAATCCTGCCTGGGGGCTATTTTGTCGCACAAGTCAAAGGCTCTATGCTTTCGTTCTCTCTACCCGGTTACAAAACCATTTCCATTCCAATTGCCGCGGAGCGAGAGGTGCAATCCATTTATCCTGTTGTCCTTGAGAGTTTACCTAAAAGTCCGCGAACGGGTGTAATTGGTAGAGTATTACCCTGGAATGAGGTTGATAAAAGCAATATTATCTTACGCGCCTTTGCCGATAATGCGCATCTGGACAATAGCCAGGCCTGGAAGTATCCGGCACTGCCTTTGACAGTAACTAATCATGGAGAATTTTACACCACTGGATTAAGTCAGGGACATTATCAGTTGGTTATTAATACCGCAGGTATCAGCTCGGTCGTTAATTTTTTTGTTAAAGAAAATGAAGTACGAGGATTGTCATTGATTGATTTAAGAAAACAGGCGGCCCAACGCCTTAATAAGCAAGTTCACCGTACATCATAATCATGATGTACGGTGAACTGTAGTTATCTATTCCAAAAGCGAATTGAACGAGCGTTTTGAATAAAACTGCTAATGGAGGATGGATCTAGCTTAATACACCCCTTATCCAATTTAATTAACGGGTTACTTTTCAGAAGAGTTTCAATTTCCGAATCGAAACCAATATATTTAAAATTAGTGTAGGCATCTAAAAGAAACTCATGTAATTTAGGATTTTGCTTTAATTGAGTCTCACTTCCAAGCAAGACCACCACGGCATCAAATAAAACAGCGGGAGCGCCGCCTAATTTTTCATTGGCAACAACCTGGGTGTTATCATTAAGTAATGCACCGCTGATAGCTGAGCAAATTATTGTGTAATCTGCCATCTCTTCGCCGAGCTTTCCTATCAAAGCATTAAGCACTTTCGCATCGGCTCCCTTACCCACTAATATTCCAATTCGCCTTCCCTGGAGAGTGTTTATATTATTTTTTAAAATACTTAATTTCGCAGACGGCGCTAAATCCAAAGCAGGTTTAGCCGCATCACAAGCTTTGGGTAAAACTGAAAGCCCAAGTCCAAGCCCGACATTTTGGGCTAGTTCTGTATGGATATTTAAAAGATGAGCAACTATCCGGATTCGGATTGATTCATTTTCCACTTTGCTTAATTCAAAAATTAAGGCATCCGCAATATGTTTTTGCTCAATGCTCTCTTGGCTAATATAAAATTGGCGCGCCTGACTATAGTGATCAGCAAATTTTTCAGGACGAGCTCTTAATTTCGTAGCGTGGATTTCCTCTGGATAAGAGTGAAACCCTGCGGGTGATTCCCGGGGTCCTTCATGCCAGGAATTGGGATTATAATTAGCACGCCCTTTAGGATTGTGAAAAGCCATATGGCCATCTTGTTGGAAGTTCGCAAAAGGACACTTGGGCGCATTAATGGGCAGATGCGTGAAATTGGGCCCTCCCAAACGCTTCAATTGCGTATCTAAATATGAAAAATTTCGTCCCTGCAATAAGGGATCATCGGTGAAATCAATTCCTGGTACAATATTCTGTGTACAAAATGCCACCTGTTCTGTTTCAGCAAAAAAATTATCAACACATTTATTGAGCACCAAACGGCCAACAATTATCACAGGAACTTCTTCTTCCGGTATAAGCTTTGTCGCATCTAAAACATCGAAGGGAAATTGTTCAGCTAATTCCTCGTCAAAAACCTGTAGTCCTAACTCCCATTCAGGAAAATTACCATTTTGTATAGCATTCCATAAATCCCGGCGGTGATAGTCTGGATCTGCGCCGTTTATTTTAACTGCCTCATCCCAGGTAACTGATTGCAAGCCTAATTTAGGTTTCCAATGAAACTTGACGAAGGAGGATTTACCATTTTTGTCGATCATCCGAAAGGTGTGGACACCGAAGCCTTCCATGAAACGAAATGAGCGAGGGATAGTTCTATCGGACATTATCCACATGACCATATTCATACTTTCAGGCGTTAAAGAAATGAAGTCCCAAAAGTTATCATGCGCTGTTTGCGCTTGTGGGAAACCGCGATCCGGCTCATCTTTCGCGGCGTGAATTATATCTGGAAACTTAATAGGGTCCTGTATAAAAAATACGGGAATATTATTTCCCACAATATCCCAGTTTCCTTGCTGGGTGTAGAGTTTTACTGCAAATCCCCGAACATCCCGCGCCAGGTCTACAGAACCTTTGTTGCCAGCAACTGTTGAAAAACGAACAAAAGCGGGAGTAATCTCGCCTTTCTTTTGAAAAAGATGGGCGGTTGTCAGATGAGCCAGTGACTCATAGGTTTCAAAAAAACCATGAGCACCAAACCCTCTGGCATGGACGACACGCTCGGGAATGCGCTCATGATCAAAATGGAACATTTTTTCACGAAAAATAAAGTCTTCAAGAAGAGAAGGGCCTCTTGCTCCCGCTCTTAAGGTATTCTGATCATCTGAAATCGGAGCGCCTGCTTGTGTGGTTAATAGAGGCTCCTGTCCCGTAGCCTCCTGATGGCAATCCCCACCAACCCCCATAAGCATTGTTTCATCATGAAGTTTAATTGTTTCTTTTTTTGAGTCATTAGTTTTCTTGGTCATTAAATATCCTTATTATTTTTTTCAATCCGGTTGAATTTAAAAGTGTATTTCTAAGAGAATAGGCTTAAATGAAAAAATTGCTAATAAATTTTTATCTTTGATTGAGTTGGCTATCACTTAAGTTGTACTTCAAGAGTATAAAAATCAATTGTCTATTAAGTAATGCATAATTAGTATTGACCCCAAAGAGGTTTAGGCGATAACTAGTCAATGCAACACCTAAGAGAAGGAAGATTATGATTATCCGCTTTTGTTTTGATGTTGAAGCGGAGGATTTACAACGATGTGCAATATCATATGGGTACTGCGTTGAAGGTCGCAAACTAACCTTGACAGGAGTCTACTAGGCTCACTGTCCATAAGGGTAAGCAGTTATTGTAGGTTGGGCCCTTGGCCACAAAAGGGTTGCACCACTCCAGAACTCATTGTTTGGCCAAGGGCCCAACCTACCTGCTGTAAGCAGTCTAAGGGATATCTGGCGCTAATCTACCAGGGAACCTCTGCTTCCATTTCCTGGGGTTGTGCGACTTCCGCTGTAATTGTCTCATTTTCCGAGCTTTCAGATACCGTAGTTGAGCTTAGGCCTTTTGTCAGATCATCAACCATGCTTCGCAACTCACCACATAACAGGGTTAGTGCAGCATCGCGTTGTTGAAAATCTTCTTCCAGATCTTTTATTTCGTTGAACTCATCAATTAAATACTCCAGACTTTTCAGGCGCTTGAAGCTCAGATCATGAGTTAAGGTCAACTGAATCCGTTCATTCCATACTAAAGAAATTTCGGCTGTTGTTAAACCCTGGGCCAGCAGGGTAACTATTTCCTCTGCGGGTAATTCGTAACCTTTACAATTAACGCGTTTTTTCTCATCGTCCGGCGCAAAGAGCAGGCAGTCAGAGGCTAGTTGAAAAGGCGCGGGCAGAGTTGAGGGATCATTAATCCACTCTGAAAAGCGTGATGCCAGGTTTTCCGGGAAAAACAGCGGTTCAAATTGAATTCCTGGAATGGATTTGCGTAAAAGCCCGAGAAGCTGGGAAGCCTGATTATCACTGGATGTGTTGATAATAAGCCGCTTGCTGACCGTGTCAAAAAAGGCTGGCAAACGTTTTTGGACACAGAATGATTTGGGAAGTAATTCAAACTCAAGATCTTCGGCAATCTGCGCTTTCTCGCTGCGTTTAACTACTCGACCCTGCTGAGTCTCCAATGCCTGGATACGCTCAGCCAGCATACGATTAATCACGCCACGGGGTAAAATACGTTCTTCTTTGCCAAGGCATATATATATGCAGCCGGCGACTTCATGCACTAATTCATCTGCATTGGTTGGTAACCAGCCATAAACAAAACGGGCATGAGGAGGGCAGGGTTTTAATATGTCTTCTGCTAACAGACTGGCAAAATCGATTTCTTCTTTTAGTTCGTATTGATATACGAGTGCATTATTAAACCACATAAAAGCATCCTTCAAAAAAAAATTGATGCTATCATGTTGAGCTGGTTTAAGCGACTATTTCAATTATCCTCCAGTGCCTGGATTACACTCCGACTCTTTTTTCAGATTCAGATTTTCCCAGTATTGTTCCTGAGTTTTTTTGGTTTCTATTAGTCGACTAATCAAATTGAGCTCTGGAAGGCAGCGCTTTTTTTCATTGTCAATATTTCTAATAGTACTTTTTAACTCCTCAAGACGTTTTTGGGCTTCAGGTGTTGACGTTTGTGCATTGCTCTGCATGAGCGACTGTACCTCGTCTTCTGCGGCGATTAGCCTGTTTTCCAGATTTAAAAAATGACTGCCAAGGGTAATATTGAGTTTTATCAGATTATTTAATTCCCAGCCCGACAGTACGACCCCTATTTCATGGAGGGTCCCCCAGGTAAAAAGCGGCATATCCTTTCCCAATGAGCCATATAACAAAGTGTATAACAGTTTGGCAGTTGGGTTGGAAAATGTCGTTTAAAGAAATGAAAAAAAACAGTAAATCTTGGAGCGTGTGTTTTTTAAATTTTCGTTTTTGCCAAAATTTAGAAAACACACCATTAAGTTAGGAGTTTGTCATTCCCTCGCCAGGCGGGAATCCATACCTCAGTTGGCATTGTAGCTAGCTCAGAGATGGATCCCCGCCTGGCGCGGGGATGACAGGTAGTGACCCTGGGCTGCGGGCTTTAGCGGGAGGAGGGTTGAAGGACTACCAATACGCATTAAGTGCGACTACAACCGAGTGAAAATCAGAAGTGTCCCGGCCTGTGATGGTGTACCAATAGCCGCCGATAACCCCGACATTGGCATTAAAATTATACTCAATTGCCGGTGCTAAGGTTACAGAGTCCACTGTTCCATGTCCCACGCTAACCAGCTGGCCTTTACTGTCTGTGCCAGGGAATCCTTTAAATACAGCCGGAGTGCGGTTGGCAATAAAGCCCTCCATTACGGCCACCCAGTTTTGCGTGACATTAAATTCAGCCGCGAGATCAGCACTAATCTGATTTCCAGGATCAACCTCTCCAAAAGTATTTGGGGTACCACCATAGCTATTTATGCCACGTACCTGCACATCACCGCTATAAACATAACTTAAACTCAAACGGGTCCGTAGCCAGTGGTTTTCAAATACTTGCAACAAATGTTGAAAATTGAGAGACATAGCGGTTTGATAACTTCCGCTTCCGGTGGCATCCGTACCATTATTGACCGGATCCAGATCCTCAAAGTTACCAGTGGGAATAATTTCACCAATTGTGACGCGCAAATCAGGGATCCATTTGGAGTCTTTCTGCTCCAGCAACTGATAACCCAGAGTGACGCCGGTATCTGAAACTCTACGGTAGGCCTGGCCCTGGTTGCGATTATAGGCGTAGGGTACGCTGAACTGAATATCCAGTGAATCGGTTAATCCGTGACTAAAAACCGGATTAAAAACGGTACTTCGGTTGGCGGGTGTATGAACAAATTTCCAGTGTTGATCAAACGTTCCGTCATTTTCAGTAAAAAAACCATATAGTTCAAGATTGCTGTGCCCTTTGGGGATTGTATGTCCGGCGGGAGCAAGTAAGGGGCCTGTCCACCAGGGACCAGCGTTTGCAGTACTGCTTAATAATAAAAACGCACAAGCACCTAAAGAACTCTTAAAAACTGGTCGCATAATCTTACCTCAAATATTCTTGCAGCATTCAGATAGTCTGGTGTAGATTAGCTCACTTTGAAATTTAGTGGAATAGGCATGAGACCCTCTGTACATTTAATAGAATCCAAACAAACCAGTGTGCTTCGAGGGCACCCCTGGATTTTCCCGAAAGCAATTGCTAAAACCAAAGGACAACTGATTACTGGCGAGTTAGTTGATGTGATTTCCCATCAGGGGGAGAAGATCTGCACAGGTGTTTATAATGAGCACTCTCTGTATCGAGTCAGAGTCCTGGACTATAACAAGGAATCTGATGAGAACAGGCTTTCATTCGCAGACATCATCAAGCGCCGTCTCCAGCAGGCATGGGCAGTCAGAAAAGCCCTTAACCTGCCTAACAACGAAACCAATGCGTTTCGTTTCTGTAATAGCGAAGGAGATGGGTTGTCGGGTTTGACCATTGATTATTTCAATAGAGTGTGTGTGGTATCCAGTTCTGCGTATTGGGTAGAAAAAAATCGGGAATTAATCACTGAGTGTATAAAGGAATTTACCCAGTGTCAGTCACTAATCTGGCTATCTCAGGCCAAGCCTTTGACACAGGATGGTTGGCCTCAGGTTGAAAACAAAAGTATCGAGTTACAGGCTGAAGTGCTGGAAGCAGGTGTGTTATTTGAGGTCGATTTTTCACAGCCTCAAAAAACCGGGTTATTTCTCGACCAGCGAGAGAATCATCAACGGGTGGCGGCTCTGGCAAAAGGAAAGAGAGTGCTTGATCTTTACACTTACACAGGCGGTTTCGCCCTGCATGCAGCCAAAGCTGGCGCAAGCCATGTCACCGCGATTGACAGTTCAGAGCAGGCGATTCATCAGGCATCCCGTAATGCGGCACTCAATCAACTCGATTCAATAGAGTTCATTGAAGATGATGCGAGGAGCTATCTTGGCAAAGCGGGAGATTATGATATCGTAGTGCTGGACCCACCCAAGTTAATTCCTTCGAAGCAGAATTTACAGCGCGCCAAAAACTATTATCGTTTCCTGCATAGAGAAGTATTTAAAGCGATGAGATCAGGGAGTTTATTAATGACCTGTAATTGTTCGTCAGCAATTTCTGCACAGGAGTTTGCAGGGTTGGTTGCGGCTCAGGCTTCGGCAGTGGGTAAAGAGGCGAGGGTGCTTGGTGTTTTTGGTCCGGCTTCATGTCACCCTGTGCTGCCAGCTTTTCCTGAAGGAAATTATTTGGCGGCAGTATTGCTGGCGGTATTGTAGATACAAGCTGGGCAAATGCCCCGCTTATATCTTGTGTAAATCAACTACTCAGGAACGCAGGAGGGGTTGCAGTTGTTAGGATTGATGCTGGCTGCATCGCAGGCATTTTTTGCCAGCGATTCGGCCTGAGCCTGCGTAGGCGCAAAATAAGACCAGTGCTGTCCGCGCAGATTGCTGACTACGCAATGCCATCTACCCGCAGGTACGCCATTATCATAACAGCTGGGCTGACAGTTCGCTGGATTAATACTGTTTGCGTCACAAACAGATTGAGCCATGCCTTGAGCGGCTGCTTGCGTAGGACCTGAGAAAGTCCAGTGCTCGCCACGTTTGTTAGCCACATTACAAACCCAATTGGCATTGGCACTTAAGCTGGTTAAAGCAAGCGCGATAGTTCCGGCGATTAATCTTGTTTTCATTATTTTTCCTTCTGTTAACTCGCAGTTAGAATGGATAGTCTAACTTAAATTTACGACCCGTGAAAACGAGAATGTTCATTAAACTGTGTCATTACTCACAGCACGCCGTCATCTCGAACGCAGTGAGAGATCTCCGAATGCTGGCACAAACCAGGATTTGGGAGATCTCTCACTGCGTTCGAGATGACGTGACATGACACAGTTTGTTGAACACTCTCGGGAAAACACAGCCTGAAATCAAGGCTGTATTTCTTTTAAAACCCTCGACTTTGCTTTTTTATCTGAAATCTGAATCATACTGAAACCGATGATTCCAACGCAGAGGGTGAGGGGAATTACGCTGACGCCGTATAAAAAAGCCTGAGGTGTTTTCGTACCGCCAAAGGCATTGATAACCAATCCGATGGTCGTATGAAACGCATAACCAAAGCTCATGATAATCATATTGGCAACAGCAGTGGTTAAGCCGGCTACGTGATCTGGGACATAAGTCGATGCTTTATAAATAGCAAGGATCTGATAGGCGCAGCAGATCCCAACAAAAACAAAGACGATGGCCATACTGTCAATGCTTAGCATTTTGCTTACCAGTGCAATAAAACTCAGGGCCATGACAATACCGGCACTGATAATAACAGCCAGGTAACTGCCCTTACGTTCAGCGATAAAGCTTAAAGTCGGGCCTCCAAAACACATGCCAACGAAGATCATTGAGGGAAGATAGCTGGCAGCGACGCTGTTAAAGCCATAGACCTCTCTCAGAAATCCTGAACCCCATACATCAGTAAATCCTTCAAGCGGCCCAACCATTAAGCCGGCTGAGAGGCACAATAGCAGAACCTTTCGATTGGTGAAAACACTTTTGATGTCATCACTTATGCTGCCATGGTGCGTAGATTCCATTTCGGGAACAATTAAATAGGTTAAAAAAGCCAGCAATAATCCAAAATAAATAAAGATTTGGACTACTACCTGATAACCGAGTTTTGCTGATAAATAAGTCAGGGGACCGCCGCCATAAATGGCTCCCAGTAGTCCAATGGTTACTGAAAAACTTAACATTCTGGTGAAGCGCTGCTCACTGAATGCCATGCGGATAATTTTAAAGGTTCCCAGAATAGCTGCGGAAGAGCCCATCCCTATCAACGCACGGCCAAGGATAGGGTAAACCCAGTATTTTGTCAGAAGAATAGGGAGGAGACCTATGACCGTCATTAATATACAGCCGGTCATTACCTTTCGCGGGCCGAAACGGTCCAGCATAATGCCAATGGGCAAGTGCATTAGTGAATAACCGATATAATACACTCCTGAGTATTGGCCAAAAACAGCTGCATCGATATGAAACTGCTGAATAATATCGTTTAGCATAACATTTGGCATGACTCTTAGTATGTATTGATAGGCGTAAAATATGGAGCTGATAATCCATATTGTCCAGGCTATGACACGTGAAGCAGGCATATAAAACTCTCACTTATTGATTCTGTTCGGTTGGGGGGATTTTTTTGTATAAAAGCTAATCTATCCGCCTCAGCGGAGGAATGCTCTACCGGAAATGAGAAATCGAAAACTGAAATAAGCTTGAACTGACATACCAGAATCTCTATTAGCTAGGTTAGGCTCTGTGAACCTTTTATCAAAAAATACTATAATGTCTTTGCCCGCAGAAATCAATTGGAATATTCAGATGCCTTTAAAGTAAAGCCTGCAGGCCTCTTAGCATATCGGTCATCCAGAAACTGACGATAATCCCGGCAATCAATCCAAATAAATGACCTTCCCATGAAACCCCTTTTTTACCCGGGAATACACCCAGGAATATTCCTGCAAAATAATAGAGGCTGATTATGCCCAGAATAATGGCAGTCAAACCACCCTGTTCTGCAATATTGCTTATCAGAAGACTCCAGTAGCCAGTAATCACGGCACTGGCTCCGATATGTAATCCGGGCTTGGCAAAGGCCCAGATTAAGAAGCCGCTGATAATGGTAATCGCGACAGTAACCATCAGAAAATACTCAAGACCGTTTATCAGCAGAAAATTACTTAATACGATTAAAGGAATGGAATTAAAAAACAGATGATTAAAATTGGCATGCAAAAAGGGAGCGCAGAAAATACCCGGGAGTCCAATAACTTTTCTGGGAAAAATACCCAGATAAAATAATCGCTTCCCGAGAAGGATATTGATAAAAAACACTGACCACAGGACAAGCAGTATAATAAGCAGAATGTTCAGATTGGCTTTCGTCTGGCTCACTATAAGTAAAAGACTCTGGTTTAAATTATCAAGCATTTTCGGCTCTCTGAAGATTGTGTTTTTCAGTAATGCGGCAATCCAGTTGCCCCTGGTTCAGTTGGATTCTGATCATATCGCCCACCTCCACCTCCTGGCTACTATAAATAACTTTGTCATTTTGAGTGGAAATTGAATAACCACGACTTAAGGTGGCTAAAGGACTAATCATATCCAGTTTGGTGATTTGAGCGATGAATGCCTGGCGTGCGTTTTCGAGCCGGAACCTGATCTTTTCTTCCAGCAGCAGTTGAAGAGTTATTAACTTTCCGCTCGACTGGCTAATTTGCGTGATCGGGTTTGCTAATTTGAGTTTATTTTCCAGCATAGCCATCGCATGTCCTTTTTTGCCTAGATAATATGCAAAGGACTGACCAAGTTGTTTTTCAGCGAAATCAAGCGACTGCCAGCGGCTTGAAATAAGTTGTTTTGGAGAAGCCAGGGCTCTCATCTGATGTGCCAGGCGCAGGTTTTTCTGCTCGAGGGTCTTACTCATGGATTGACCAAGATGGCGGCGAAGCATTTGCAAAGAGGTCAGTAGTTCATTCCTATCCGGAGTGGCTGCTTCAGCCGCAGCTGTTGGGGTGGCTGCCCTGAAATCAGCAGCAAAATCAGCAATAGTAAAGTCCGTTTCATGTCCGACTCCTGAAATAACCGGAATAAGACTAGAACGAATAGTATGCGCCAATTCCTCATCATTAAAAGACCAGAGGTCCTCAATGCTCCCGCCACCACGGGCCAGGATGAGCACATCCGCTTTTTGATGTGAATTAGCCTGCTGAATCGCCTGAATAATTTGCTTCGCTGCTGTTTTTCCCTGGACTTCAGTGGGATAGATCAGAACAGTAGCACAAGGATAGCGCCTTGCTAATGTGCTTACAATATCGCGTAGAGCTGCCCCTGTTGGAGAAGTAACCACTGCAATGACTTCAGGGTAGCGGGGTAAAATTCGTTTTCTTGCGGTGTCAAAAAGACCAATGGCAGCCAATTTAGCTTTCAATCGTTCAAATTGTTGATACAGCTCACCAATACCCGCATCGACTAAGTCCTGAACGATAAGCTGATAATCACCTCTGGCCTCATAAAGACTCAAACGCCCATACGCGACCACTTGCTGCCCGTCTTTAAATTGTTTGCTGTAGTGATTATGGGCATTCCTGAAATAAACACAGCGAATCTGGGCGCCTTCATCTTTCAGAGTAAAATAAAAATGACCGGATGAGGGTTTGGACAGATTGGACAGCTCACCCAATACTCGCACTTCCGCCAATTCATGTTCCATCCAGTTTCTGACTTGTCTGTTTAGGTGGGATACGGTAATTGGAGTAGTATCATTCCTCATATTGATCGTTTTAGATTCATTATTTAACAGATACATACTATTTCCGAAAATTTGTTATGGAAAGCGATTGATGTTGCCAGCACTTTGATTTACCTTATTTTATTTAAGGCTCCAGTGGAAGGCAGGGATATGAAATTATATCTTGTATTAGCAACATTATGTATCACAACACCAGTGATGGCGGACACGCTTAATGAGGCAGTACAGCATGGAATGATTTCAAACCCGGATGTTTTATATAATACAGCAAAAAGCCTCTCTGCGCGCCAGGGAATTGATAAAGCCAAAGGTGCTTATTATCCAACTGTTGATTTAAACGCCGGCTTTGGACGTGAGTGGAGTGAGAACCCGACTACCGCGGCAATTGACGGCCCCGGAGCGCGTACCTTGAATCGCACAGAATCCTATATCGAAATGAAGCAGAATCTTTTCGCTGGCGGTGGGATTGTCAACGAGGTCAAGCGTAACGAGAATCTTTATCAGGCCCAAAAGCTCAAGACGCAGGGTGTCGCTGAAGATTTGGCCCTGGATGTTGTTAATCGCTATCTTCAGGTTCTTCTTCATGAAAAGCTGTTAGGATATGCCCGAATTAATCTGCGTGCGCATCGTTCAGTCTTTGGTATGATCAAGGAACGCAGCGACGCTGGTCTTTCAAGAGAAGCGGAGCTGGACCAGGCTTCTGCGAGACTTGCTCTTGCAGAGGCCAATGTGATCAGTGCGGAAGCCAACCTGCGTGAAGTGAAAATTAATTATGCCAAAGTGGTAGGCAAGTGGCCTGAAAGGCTGCTCTATCCAAGAGTTCCCAAAAACAGTGACTTGCCGCCAAATCTTGGTAAGGCGATTGAGCAGGGTCTTGAAAATCATCCCACTATTCGGTCAAGCTATGCCGATGTCAAAGAGGCGAAATCTCAATACGAAGTAGCGCGTGCAGCCTATTACCCACGAGTTGATTTTGTATTAAGCGCATCTAAAAACCGCAATCTTGATGGTCTGATTGGCCCTAATAATGATCGAGTGGCTGCGATTAGAATGAATTACAACTTATTTCGTGGCGGATCGGATGAGGCCAATGTGCGCTTAACCGCCTATGAAATCCAGGAAGCTTATGAGATCAAAAACAAAGCCCTGATTGATCTGAGAGAATCCGTTCGTTTGTCCTGGAATGCCTGGACCGCATCAGGCCTTCGTCTAAATCCGCTCAGAAAGCATGTCGTAGCTTCTCGGCGCACCCGAAGTGCCTACCAAGAGCAGTTCAAAGTGGGTAAGCGGACTTTGCTGGATTTACTGGATTCTCAAAATGAATTTTATGAGGCCCAGATTGAATACGCCAGGGGACAAAATGAAGAAGTGTATTCTCGATACCGCATATTAAATGGAATGGGGCTTCTCCTTTGCTATCTGAAAATGCGATTACCGCAAAATGTGATAAATAATGATGTGTTTAGTTCAGCGCAAACTCACATTCTGCTGGATCAATCAATGGATGGGGTTCCTTATCCAGATACCAGCGAAAAAGCGCTGGCATTGGCTCAACCGGTTAAAAATATGGAAACTACTCCCTTAACCCCGGCTATTGTTAATAAAAATACGGCAAGACCTACTCCCGCCACAGCGCCTATATGGTATGTGAATGCTGGCAAGTTTACTGCTCAGGCCAATGCGATAGCGCTGCATAATCGGCTTAAAAGCCAGGGTTTTAATGTCTTTATCAAACCAACACCTACAGGTCATTGTGTTCTGGTTGGGCCTTTTGAGTTTAAGGAAAATGCGGGCAACGCTATGGAAAGGCTAAAGGAAATCGCGCATGTTCAATGCAGATTGGTTACGTTTAAACAAGTTCCAAAAGTCGGTTAATTGTTTAGCCGGCTTTTTTTTGTTATGTATTCCAGTCTGTGGGCTAAGCTCAGTTATAGATAATAAGCTGTTAGTTTCTGTACTGAGCATTGAAGAGCAGCAGAAAAAAACAAGCGGCAGTGTAAAAAAGCGCTTTATTGCCTGGGAAAAGTTGATTATACAAAATCAAAACGCCACTATCTCAAAAAAACTGAATGTAACCAACGATTTTTTCAATCAATTCAATTATATTAATGATGATGCCTTCGCGGGTGCCGCTGATTATTGGAAAACCCCGCATGAATTTGTTATCGATGGTGGCGGCGACTGTGAGGATTTTTCAATAGCCAAGTATTTTACACTGCTGGCCATGGGGGTTCCTGTTGAATCCCTGCGTATCACCTACGTTAAATCAATTCCTCTTAATCAGGCCCATATGGTTTTGACGTTCTATCCCAATCCTGAAGATGAGCCGCTGGTTCTTGATAATCTGAACGCAAAAATTCTACCTGCTTCCTCCAGAAAAGATTTAATTCCGGTGTACAGTTTTAATGGTAAGGGATTATGGCTGGCCAAACAGCGCGGGCATGATACTCCTGTTGGTGATTCAAGCCGTCTTGGTAAATGGCATTCTGTCTTGCAGCGAATGATAAAGGGTAATAAACAATGAGCCTGACAAAAAAAGTGGTTTCTGTGGTTTTAGGACTGTTCATCGTCGTTTTTGTTGTTACATATTTCATCACAATTAATAACAGTCGTCAGTTTTTTATTGAGCAAATGAATAGCAATGCTCAAGATACAGCGACTTCTCTCGGTTTATCTCTGAGTAATGCGTTACAGAAGAAAGACAAGGCCTTAATGCTGCCTATGGTTGAAGCAGTTTTTGATCGCGGTTATTTCTCTATGATTGAAGTACGTGATATGCGAGGGAAATTATTAGTGTCCCGCTATGCCCCAAGACGGCAAAGTATCGCTCCGGAATGGTTTATTGAATGGACGCAATGGCCTTCATCGGTGCAATCCGCTTTAGTCATGAATGGCTGGAATCAGGTCGGCGAAGTGCTGGTGACCAGTGATAGCAGCTATGCCTCAGATGCGCTATGGAGTTATGCCCGAAGTCTGGTTTACTTATATCTGGTGTTTGCAGGTATTGCCTTGATAGTGACTGTACTTTTCCTGAGATGGCTATTGCGCCCTTTGAAACGCGTCACAAAACAGGCAGAGGCAATTTGTCAGAGAGAGTTTCCAGTAGAAACCACCATCCCGAAAACCACTGAGTTAAGGCATCTAACCTTGGCTATGAATCAGATGGTTAATCACATTAAAATGCTTTTTCAGGAGCAGATGCAGCAGATGGAGATTTTGCGCCATCAGGCCTTTCAGGATGGTTTGACCAATCTTGGAAACCATCGATATTTTCATCAGCAACTGTCCGTTTTGTTAGAAAATGAAGAAGAATTCACCCCCGGTTTTGTGGTGCTGATTAATATCGAAGGCCTTGAACAGACCAACCAAAAACAAGGGTTTCAGGAGGGCGATAAGGTTCTTTTGACTGTAGCCAAACTATGTTCCAATTTCTGGAGTAGATTGTCCAATGTGAGTCTTGCACGAATTAATGGAAGTAATTTTGCATTGACTGTGAAAGAAGTATCACTTGGGCGATTTCTGAATCAATGCGAAGAGTTTAATAACGGGCTTCAGCAGGCTTTAAAGTTCTATCCTGAGTGTCAGGTATTTGTAGCGGCAACTTCCTATTATCTGCACCAGACGGTCAAAGCGTTGCTGGAAGAGGTCGATCAAATTTTACTGCAGGCCAGAACCAAAGAAAATCATTTTGCTTATAGTGCTTCAATTCGGGAGAATGAGGTTATTTCACTGGATAAGGATGCGATTAGAGCTGCGCTTGAGAATGGAAGTTTTAATGTATACCTGCAGGAAGTCACTGATGGGGAGACTGTGTTTCACCATGAGTTATTTTTACGAATTAAAGTAAATAATATCGAGATTAGAGGAGGGCGTTTTTTACCTGTTGTCGATAACTCCGAACTGGCCGCAGAAATAGATACAGCGGTTTTAAAAAAGATTATAGACATTCATCTCCTCAGAAATAAACCGGTTGCTTTAAATCTGACGGCGTATACGGTAATTGAGCCAGAAGCCAGGAATAAATACCTCAAAATGCTGGAATCCATACCAGCGGCTGAGAAGACTAATCTTCAGCTTGAGTTTAATGAAACCGTGGTGTTGAATCACTTTGTCGAGGCAATTAATTTTACTAAAGCGGTTCAGAAACTCGGAATTCACTTAGGAGTGGATCAGGTAGGAATTCATTTCTCACCCATGCACTATCTGAATCAGCTGCCTTTGGACTATCTGAAAGTACACGGCAGCTTGTTTCATGATATTGATGAAAATCAAACCAGGCAATTCTTTTTTTACTATTTCAATGAAATGGCCAAGACACTAAACATACAGGTAGTTGCTACTCAAATTGAAACAGAGAAGCAATGGAAAACTTTGAAATCATTAAAACTGCGCTGGGGACAGGGAAAGTTTTTAGGGAATTTGGAAAAATTAAAATAGCACAATTTAAAAATCCTCTCTCCCTCTGGGAGAGAGTTAGAGAGAGGGGGTTAAAAACCAACCCTCACCCTAGCCCTCTCCCAAACTTGGGAGAGGGGATTATCTTTAAAAATCAGCCCTCCTCAGGATTCGATTCCAAGGAGATCTAGCCAACCAAAGCAAAATGCCAGGACATGGCCCGTGATAGACCCTCGAGCATCAATTCTCCCCGAATGCTATTGCCCTTCGAGTTAACTCGCGGACTCAGCACCACAATACCCGCTTTCCCGGGTAAAGAGGCAATAGTATATCCTGAAACCCCGCTTTTGGCCGGAATACCGGTTCGCACCATGTGCGTTCCGGTCTCATCATATAAACCACAGGTGGCCATGATAGCCAGGGTGATTTTGCAGGTTTCTGCCGAAATAATCTGTTCATTAGTTATAGGATCTCGCCCGCCATTGGCCAGCATGCTAGGTAAATAAAGCATTTGCTCCAATTGAGCCTCGTAGGAGCAAAGTGCAAAATATAAATCTAGGGTTTCATTGACATCTGAACCCAGGTTATTTCGGCTTTTCAATAGAAAAGCTAAAGAACGATTGCGATTCCCTGTTCGTTTTTCTGAAGCAAATACCAGGGGGTTTATGGTTAGTCTCTGATTAAACAGAACCTGAACCCAGTGTTCGAGCCAGGCAAATTGTTGTTCACCAATCCCGGGAATATGTGAGCAAAGCGTAATGGCGCCAGCATTTAGCATGGGATTTGATGGTTTGGGTCCAAACTGTTCCAGTCGGGTAATTGAGGCGAAATCGTCACCAGACGGTTCCACTTTTACCCAGTCAAATAATTGCTCGGGTCCGAATTCTTCCAGAAGACCAATCAATGGGATTAACTTGGAAGTACTCTGCAGAGTGACAGGTGCCAGCTCCATATTACTATAAGAGCAGGGCTCACCATCCAGTGGATAAACGGCAATGGCGGTGAGATCTTTATTGACGTTCGCCAGCTCGGGGATGTAATTGGCGGTATTTCCTTCCTGGTTTAATTCTGCTTCATGCACTAATCCTTTAAGCAAATCTATCGTAACGCTAGTAGTTTTTATCATAGCTGCTTTTTTCAGAAAACGATCATTATGCTAAATTTAGCACAGCAAAACAAACAGTTTGATGTTTCTGATGACAAATTGTTAAGAGATGAATGCAAAATAACATTAATAAAGACAGAATCGCAGCTATTTTCGGTGCTTGGATGCTTCTCGGCAGGAGAGTTTGGCAAGACGCAATTTATTATCATCAATAAACTGATAAACCGCTTCGGGATTGTATTTTGCGTAATCGCGAAGAGACCAGCCAATTGCCTTTTGAATGAAAAAGTTATCATCATTTCCATTTTGTAAAGCAAATGAAAAAAGCAGATGAGTATCCGTTTTTTCTTTCCAGCCTAATTGATGGAGCAGAGCAATTCGCCGGATCCAATGATTGTCGGAACAAATTGCTGATTTAAGCCAGTCAATGTAAGCGGATTGTTCTGTTTGCCTTAAAATCTTATTACAGACAGAGGCCAAGCCATCCACACTGTCCCACCAAGATTTCTGGACAGCTAAATTGAGCAAAACCGGAAGATAATCAAGGCCAAGTCTTTTTATATTTTTTTGCATTAAATCAATGGCAATATACTGAAACTCCCGCTGAGGCAAATTCCATAACTCATCAACAGTCTTGAAGAGCTCATCTAATGGCTGGCTGATGCTGGTTCTAAAAAATGTCTGAGCCAATTGGCGGCGTAAAGGCGCTGCCAATCCAATAAATGAAAACTGGTTCAGCATGTAGGCCGCCATTTTTTGGGCTGCTTCAGGATTGGCGTTTTGGTGAATGTCTTTTTTGAGCATTTCAAACGCAGCGCGCATCGGTTTATTCTCCAGGAACTTCTTCAACAAAATAGTTTTCTGAATTAATGCCGAAATAGGTAACCGTTCGCTCGTTTGCATCAACCCGATAAGCGCATACTCCGGCTTTCGCCATATCATTAAGCCATTCCGGATACGTGGTTTTCCCCTGCTGATGCTCATGCAGCGCTATTTTTGCAGCCTGCTCGGAATAATGTGAAGCGACTTCGGTATTGAATTCAGGATGATTTTCTTCAATCCGGGTATCATCAGTTAATTGAAAGACGGCTTTGTAATCGTCTTCCCAGGTGACGCGATAATAAAGCACTCCTGCATCACGAAGCCTGCTCAGTGTTTGAGGAAAAGGCCATTGCTCGTCTTTTGCTTGTTGAATTATCTTTAAAACTGGATGCATCGCATTCTTCTTTCCCAAATTATTTGCTGGCGGATTATAAATAAATGAAATGATTACTACAAACAATCTTCAACATAATGCACTTCACGAGTTTGTCCGGCATACATGCGTACCACTTTCTGCCCATCAGTTTCAAAACGAATTGCATAAGGCTGTGAGTGTTTAATAAACGTCAGATAATGTCCTTTATCATCATAGCGATGCGGCTCAGTAAGTATTTTGTTTTTATATAATGACATCACATCACTTTCTGTATCGCCAATACCGGCTCCCTTATTTGTTTTAATACTGCCGCCATTGATGTTAATGCGAACAATTTTCTGTTTTGAAATCATAAAAGAAATATCATCGAGTCCTTTTAAACTGGTATTAAAACAGGTCTCGTCTTCCCCCATATCTTCCTCGGGCTTTGAATTAAGAAATGTTTTCTGAGTCGCTTTTTCAGCTTCCTGTAAAGTCATTCCTATTTTAACGGGTCCAAGACTTTGAGGTGTAAGCACCCATTCATTTAGCTTCTCTTCATTATCAGCTATTACGGCCTGGGTGACTAAGAGTGAACCAATAAGAAAGATTTGCCGCAGCCATCCCTGAATGTTGTTTATATCCATAATTACTCCATCTCAATAAGTTTAAATTGCACGGTCTTTTGAGAATTTTATATTCTTTATATTTAATTTTAGTTAATTTTTATGAAAATTGGCTATATTAAGGTCAGGTGTGTCCGTGAATAGTCTGTATCCAATGAAGGAGAAATGCAATGACAATCAGTAAAGAGCATTATTTTTCAGGCTTTACTGGGGAAGGCTTTCACGAAGTACATTATACTGAGTGGGGGAATGCCAGCTCGCCTTTTCCACCCATTATCTGCATACACGGTCTTGCCAGAAACCGTCGTGATTTTACAGCCCTGGCCAATTTTTTAAGTGAGCATGAGCGTCATGTATTTTCAATTGACATTGCAGGAAGAGGAGACAGCACCTGGTTTAAAAATCCCAAACATTATAATTTCAACCAGTATATGAGTGATGTTAATACACTGATTGCACGTATTGATTGTGAGAAAGTGGATCTCATTGGAACCTCAATGGGAGGACTTATCGGTATGATGATGGCAGCATTGCCACGCAGCCCAATTAATCGCCTGGTTATGAATGATGTAGGCCCACAAGTTCCTGTAAAAGCTTTATGGCGTCTTTCAAAGTACATTGGTAAATGTCCGGTATTCAAAGATCATGGGGAGGCAAAAGCGTATTTTAAAACCATTTACGCTGATTTTGGTATTGATCGCGAAGAGGATTGGGATAGCCTGACTGCCAGTAGCATCAAACAACGTGCTGATAATCAGTACATTATGAAAAATGACCCTGAAATAAAAAATGCCAAGCATTTTACTGATTTTATTAAAGAGTTTTTTCACCACCCTCATAGAGCACTTGAGGGGATCCTGTTCGATGTGGATATGTGGTGCGTGTGGGAGAAAGTACGCTGCCCGGTGATGGTCATCAGAGGGCACCATTCCGATTTACTGCTACCAGAGCATATTAGAAAAATGAAACGCTATCATCAGGAAATTCAATTGGTGACTGTTGAAAATGCGGGGCATGCGCCTGCGTTGATGAATTTAAGAGAGCAGCAAATTATTCTGGATTGGCTGGAAGGGGTGTGAGCTGGTTTTTCAGAATTAAACCTTTGAGATTGAATATTTCACAAAATAAATTGCTCATGAATTGAAGCTGTCATTTCCGCGCAGGCGGAAATCCATTTCAAACAGGCCACTGTGCCAAATCATGAATAGATTTCCGCCTTAGCGGAAATGACCAACGGGTGTAATTTGCGAACGTTCTACTCAGGCATTGCTTTTGTCTCAATTATTTCCAAAATAAGTTTTGTAAAGATTTAAATAGGCATTATCTTTTTCCATACCTTGTAATAACACATTAATTCTCTGGATGAGAGCGGCATTTGCAGGGAGCGCCATGATGGCATAGCCTTCACCAATGGGAATGATATTGCCAAATGTCTGAAACTGGTTTCCCCCATTTTGTTCCCAGTAAACTGCCGTAGAATGATGTAAAAATGCTGCTTTAATTGTTTTATTGCCCAACGCTGTAATGATATCCTCGATGTCATCAAAGGTTTGTATTTGAAAAAAGTCTCCAAAATTACTTTCAAGATAATTATAAAAAACACCCCCTTTGGGATCTCCCTTAATTACTCCCACGGCGGCACCCTTTAAATCTTCCATGCTATTAATACCAGAACCCTGGATGACTAGAAACTGTCCCTTGCTGAGCATATAGGGAAGGCTGAAAATATAATCATTTTTTCTTAATGGCGAAATGGCAATCCCGCCGATGGCAAGATCTATCTGGCCCTTATCCAGTGAGGTATATAATTTATTAAAATCCATTGGAATCATTTGGCACTGTTCTTTCAATCCCTGACACAGTGATTGCATCAATTCGATATCAAACCCTTCATTCAGTGATAATACAAAAGGGGGATAAAAAAATACGGTACCCACCTTAATTACTGCATGAGCAGGAAGGCTACAGCAGAAAAACAGAATAATTAGTAATTTACGCAGACCAGACGATTTCATGATTCGCTCCATTAGGCAGTCTATCCCTTTTCGCTATAAGCTTAGACGATCGCAGAGAGAATCGCTTGAGAGTGATAATTTAGTTACCCGCGATGCGCGGATAACTGGTATGAGGTTCGATTTTACTTACCTAAAGCAGGCACTGAGTGTCCACTTATCTGAGCGGTGCTATTTGTAGCCAGTGCAACCGTTTGAGTGCTATTAAACATAAAATATCGATTTGTTCCTGGATCTATTAATTTAGAACCTCCTAATTCATTAATAGCAGCCGCTCCATACACTAATTTATCTGCAACATTATCTGCCAGGGCCAGCAAGCGGCTTTTTAAAGGTTCATACCAGGGGTCGCTGCTGACAGGCTGTGGATTTTGATCAATCAGGAGCTGTGGAAATTCGGCTGCTAATTCTCGCATAGCATCGGTCTCAAGAAAGTGTTCAGGCAGATAGGAATAATGTTGATTGGCTTGATAAGGGATTCCAATACGCTTGGCAATAACCCCGACTTCATGAACATGGTGGTATCCACCACCAACCAGTAATCCCATTACTGCTGTTACATATTCCTTGAGTTCATCTGCACTTAAATTACCAATCATGACTGACATTAACAGCGAGGAGCCGGTATGGCCTGAGGGGCCTGCTAAAAAAGGCTGTTCAAGTGTGTTTATTTCTTCAAGCCATTTTGAATTAGTGGGTAAAAAGACACCTAAAATATTCTGGTGAGGTTTGGTTTTTTGCTGAATTCTGCATTTTTCAGGATTTGCAACACCAATACTATCTGTCATTTGACCTGTGTTTCCCGTTTTTTGACGAGCGGGAATTTTAAAATAGTCATTATTAAAAATTCGGTTTGCAACTTTATTCTTTAAACGGGTCACTTCGTGAGGATAGGAGTCGAGTATAATTGCAACCCGTTGAGACATACTCAATTTGCTCCGGTCTATATTTCGGATTACATCATTATGCCTGACTACTTTTTCAGGCAGTTGGTCATAGAATTTCTGGGAAAATAATTGGTGTAGATGCATCACTGCTGGAAGATCCCTGACAGGGCGTTCGGATAGCCTCTGTGAAAATGCCATCAGCATGTCTTCCTGACTTGGGCAAAAATCGAGAGACTGATCGAGCGTCCCATAATAAGTATCGCTAAACAGCTCACCCATCACATCATCTGTGAAAAGCTTGTTTTCAAGGATATAAGCACGATTTTCAGGACTATCTAGTAATTGTAAAATATTATCCGACATCTTGTTAACGGCTGGAAAATATTGCGGATTCGCCTGAATGGCAGCAGCTAATTTGCTTTCAAAACATACTTTATCTTCTCTGGATAATGTCATCTATCACTCGTTACGAATTAAACTGATTGCATATTGTACAATAAGTTTGATTATATTGCATCATTTTTTTCTCCAACTTCATGAAAATCACGTTCAGCAAAAATGGCAGATGGATGAATATAATGTTTAAACTCAAGCAGGTTATTGCTGGGATCCTTCAGAAAAAATGAAAGATGTTCAATTTTGGTTCCTGCAAATCTCGTTTTAACTGGAATAGCAAATGGAAGTTTTTTTTGCAAAAGCTTGTCTTTAAATTGATTGAATTCTTCGAGTTCCAGAAAAATCAAACCGAAGTGCCTTGGATAAATGCCTTCCTGTTCAGGCTGAATCTCTTCCATTTTATGGGCCACAATCTGATGCGATGCAAAATTGAAAATCAGCGCATGGTCTGATTCGCGGCCGGGTTCAAACTCTAACATCTGATGATAGAACCATTTAGCTAATTCAAAATCATGGACCGGAAATGCCAGATGAAACAGGGTATTCATAGTTTGCTCGATAACTTTAAAAATACGATCTAATACTAATCAAAAAAAACGGTCCTGATAAGTAGGAATTATACGCTTTAGGATTGCATCACAATGAAAGTTTCATTGTGATTAAATAATGCGCTAACAACTCTAAGGAGATAATAATTTATTAATCTTTATGCCCTATAGTTATCTTAAATGGTTGTATTGTGAGCGAAGATGCCTAAATCCAAAAAACCTAATGTTTCGACCTCGTTATTGCTAAGTAAGCATGCTGGAGCTCTCAAAAAAGATAAAGGCGATGTTACTGATTTAGCTAAGAAACTTTATAAGGCCTCATCAACAACGGCGTTCCTCGCTGCGTGCCAACAGTATAAAGATAAGCCACATGTCATAGTCGCAGCACTGGACAGAATAAAGGGAGACCAGCTCCTCAAAATTTTCTCTGATGGGGATGGAAGGGTTCGCGAAGCTGAATTGGAAAAATTGAAAGAGCTTGGGCCCACTAGTGTAGGGCGTTACATTAATCTTGTTCGCCTTGCTGATAAAAAATATTGGCTCGATTTTACTGATAATGATTACCTCGATATTGCTGAGTCACTAGGTGATCTGAACGATCCACAAATTCACCTGACGGATGATGAGCTTTATTACTTTGTTTCCCACCTCAGTCTGAAAAACTACGCGATGCTCTGTAATTTAAATGATAACTTTCAGGCAAAATCGATGGCTATTTTAGCGAATCGTGATAAGGATAGAGCCCAGGAAATTTATAATAAAATAGAATTCAAAGAGGGATATGCACTGCTGAAAAAACCGCCTGATAAACGAAATATGCTGACTAAATTTGCCGATTTTCTCATCATCAACCCTGCATGGTTCAATCAGGGAGAAGCACTTATTTTCAGAGATCCGGGCGAAACCTTGAATGAGGGAGGAGAGTGCTTTGGAATCACTGGATTGTGGTTAACAACGGACAAATTTCACAATACTTTGCGTAATGAAGTCCGAGGCCAGAAATCAGAATATGCCGATAAACCTATAATAGGACAAATTACCTCTTTACAAAGAAATGCGGCGCTGCAAAATCAGGCAATGAGCCGAGAAAGACAAGCGTTTAAAGGGAATGAAAAATCAGTTTCTGAAAAAATTATTCAGGAAATTGCGGCCAATCCCGCTAAAGATCGCTTGCAATTCACTACGATACACCCGAAGGAACACACTGGGCATACCATGGGTTTACGGATCACTCATGAAGATAAGCAGATCAAATTGCAGTACTATGATTCAAATTATGGAAAGCGGGAATATAGTTTTCCCAATAATGAGAAAGGGCTAAAACAGGGCGCTGTTTTTATCAAGCTTTGTTTGAAGCAGTCGCATGCAGACCTTCTTGCTTATGAATTAACTTCTCGTAAAGAGCTTGAGCAGCGATATAAACCCAGTCTTGTTCATCAGGCCGATCAGAAAGCAGCAATCCAGGAATTAAGACAGCAAGCGGCTAATCGTTCACCTGAGTCTTCACCTGAACAGGAAAAGAAAAAAGGTAAAGTTGAAGAGAAAACCCCCGCTGTTCAAGATAAGAAAGATAATGAAATGAAAGAGCGCGGGGCTTCTGAAAAAGAGCCTCTTATGAAAGAGGAGAAACAAGTTAAATATGATGCGGTTCGTTGGAAAAATGCTATCAGACAGCCCACTCTCTATTCATATACTGACACCAGACTGAACGATATAAAAAATAGTCAAGCCTTTAAAGATCTGGTTAAGCATGCAGAAACACTGTTTAAGGATGATCGTATACACGCATTTAGAGTTGATAAAAGTGATGCTGTCTATGAATTGGTGGTTAATCTGGCTAAATCCAAGGATCTGGCATCGTTTCAGACTCTTCTGCGCGATCTAAAGTCGCATCAGGATTTAACCACGAATACTCTGAATAAAAATGGAGGGATGATCAGTCGTTATGAACTGTTGAATAAAGGGCAGGGTATTTTTACTCGAATGTTTGCCTGGGCTGGCGTTAAAACAACCACCGCCAGGTTAATTGATGAGATTAGTAAAATGGCTGAGGAGAAAAGCGAACAAAAAGCGGATGCAAAGGAAAATGCCAGTCCTCGTATGGGGTGAGTTTTTTAACTGATGTAGCCCATGAACTGTATCATTCCCTATAGGCGGATTTGTTTCAACAGGACAGCGTCACAGATTGATGGATTTAGAGCCTGAGCGCAAAAGGCATTGTTACGAAATAGAACCATGCAACTAAACTGTCGTCTTTGCGAACGAAGTGAAGCAATCCAGATCAAACCTTGAGCAGGGTTACGAGCTTGCTTCGCTGGCGCTCGCAAAGACACAACAATGCCGCGCGAAAATGACAGAGGTCTGGTAATCCATCACACAAGGTGCCGTTTCTAGATGTAAGGGAATTCTTTTTTGAGCAGGTGTTTCACTTCATCCAAATCAGCTGGACCTCGAATAATCAGCAAAATGGTGTCATCCCCGGCAATCGTTCCCAAAATACCAGACGAAGGCTTTTCAAGCGAATTAAACGCCACATATTTTCTATCCAGATAATAGGCAAGGCTGCTGGCATTTCCTGGGTGCGTCTGAAGAACTACAAGCCCGTACTCCGAGTATTGAATGTTCGTGACTATGGGCAAGCCAGATGCTTGCTGCGGTTCAATGAGCTGATAAAAACCACCCACTTTTGCAATTTTAAGCTTCTTCAGGCGTCTCGATAGAGTGGCTTGTGGAATATTATATCCTTTCTCTTTCAAACTGCTCTGCAGGTCAGCCTGCTCTGCAATTGGCTGAATTTGAACAATACTTAAAATCAAATGATCCAGCTGGTTGTCATGAGTCATAATCCCTCTCTTGAATTTAAAACCACATTTTGTGAAATCATATCCATTTTTGCTTGACAAATAAACAGTGAAGAAGATAAATTACGAAAATGGATAATATTTGAATATGTAGTCAATATGAAATATACACTCCCTGTAAAACTAATTGCTGTCGCGCTTCTGTTATCAGGTTGTCAGCCACAAGATAATTCCAGCATTCATTTTGCAACCTCTGCTGACTATCCACCTTTTGAGTTTGCAGAGCAGTCCGAACTTAAGGGCTTTGATATTGATCTGGCCCATTTAATTGCCGCTGAATTAGGAAAAAAAGCGGTTATTCATAATATGCAGTTTAGCTCGGTCTTGCCTGCCTTAACCTCTGGAAAGGATGAGGCTGCCATATCTACGTTGACAATCAGTAAAGTTCGCCAGAAAAATTTTGATTTCAGTACACCTTATTATTTTCAGGAAATGGCCGCTGTTTATAAAGTGGATACGCCGGTAATTAAAGCGGAGCAACTGCAAAATAAGAAAATCGCGGTGCAACTGGGAAGTGTGATGGATCTCTGGGTTCATAAGCAATTTCCATCGCAGGAGATCACTGCCTTTGATAATAATAATCAGGCGATTGAAGCATTAAAGGGCGGTTACATGGATGTGGTCGTCATGGATGCGGCACAAGCCCTGGTGTTCAGTAATAAAAATCCCGGTCTTGCTTATCACACCCTGGGACAGTCCAGGCAGGGGTACGGAGTGGCTCTGCCTAAGGGATCTCCATTAACAGCTGATATCAATAAAGCATTAAGTAAATTAGAGGCAAAAGGCGAGATTGCAAGGCTGCAGACCAAGTGGCTGGAGAAGCGATAATGCAAGATATTAATCAGGCGCTTTTTTTCATCGCGCATGGCTTCACACTGACACTGGAATTATTGGCTGGCGGTGTGATTACAGGTTTTGCTTTGGGGATTTTCTGGGCCATCTGTCGTTATCAATCAATTGTCTCTTTCCCTGTAAAAGGGATGATTTCGATATTGCGGGGAACTCCTTTAATTTTGCAGTTAAGCCTGATTTATTTTGCAACGCCGGCTCTGACTGGATTGCATCCTGATATTTTAATCGCAGGGATTATTGCTTTTGGATTAAATAGTTCTGCCTATTTCGCCGAATTATTCCGTGCTGGCATAGAAAGCTTGCCTAAAGGGCAGTTTGAGGCTGCCAGTACCCTGGAGATAAAAGGCTTTTATTTGTGGAAGGATATTATTTTACCGCAGGTTCTACGCAATTCGCTGCCTGCAATGATCAATGAAGTGATTGCTTTATTAAAAGAAACTGCATTGATATCCACGATTGGCGGAATGGATCTTATGAGGAGTTCCCAAACAGTGGCTGCCGAACAGTTCACTTATTTCCTGCCCCTTTGTATTGCCGGTGCCTATTACTATGGATTGGTGTTGTTGATTGAACTGGCCGGGAGCATTCTGGAAAAAAGAGGTCATTATGCTGTACATCCATAATCTCACCAAAAAATTCGGATCGATGCCGGTGTTGAATCAGCTTAGTTTTAAGATTGAGCCCAATACGATAGTCGGTTTAGCCGGGCCATCCGGCAGTGGTAAATCTACCTTGCTTCGCTGTATTCAGGGTCTCGAACCTGTCAATTCCGGCGTTATTACTCTGAGTGGAAAAACCGGGTTTATGTTTCAGGATTTTCAATTATTCCCGCATATGACTGTGTTGAATAATATGGTCTATGCCCCTTGTTTAAAGCAGCCGAAGATAAATCATTATGCGAAAGCTGAACATTTATTAAATGCATTAGGCCTTATTGACAAAATGGATGCGTATCCACGACAGCTGTCAGGTGGGCAACAGCAGCGAGTGGCTTTGGCTCGAAGTCTGATGATGAAGCCTGATCTTTTATTATGCGATGAACCGACCTCGGGTCTGGACACCGCAAAAACCGGTGAGGTATCGCAATTGTTACGCAGCGTTAAACAATTGCAGGGAAGCATGCTAATCGCCTCACACGATTTAGAGTTTTTAACCGGCATCGCTGATCGGATTATTCTTCTGAAAGAAGGGGAGTTGAAAGCCGACATTCAGCCTGCCACAATTGATAATCCAATATTGTTTTTAAAGCAATTTTACCAGGGAGAATAAATGGAAAAGCGTATTAAAAAAATCATCCTGGCCTATTCAGGCGGGCTCGACACCTCGGTTATGATTCCCTGGTTAAAAGAAAATTACCGCGATTCAGAGGTCATCGCAGTGATTTGTGACCTGGGGCAACAGGAAAATTTAAGCGCAATAAAAGAAAAAGCCTTGTCCAGTGGTGCGAGCAAAGCCTATCTGATGGATGTGAAAGAGGAGTTTGTCACTCAATTCCTTTGGAAACTGGTTCAATGCGGAGCGCTTTATGAAGACCAATACATTCTTGGTACCATTTCACGCCCTCTGATCGCTCAAAAGCTGGTGGAGGTTGCTCTGCAGGAGCAGGCTGATGCAGTGGCTCATGGAGCGACTGGTAAAGGAAATGATCAGGTGCGCTTCGAGTTTACTTTCAAGGCATTAGCCCCCCATCTTGAAATTATCGCTCCTTGGAGGCATTGGGAAATAAAATCCCGACAGCAGGCTATTGAATACGCACAGAAACATGGAATTGAAGTACCGGTCACACCAAAAGCGCCTTATTCCCGTGATCATAATGCCTGGTATATCTCTCACGAGGGCGGAGTACTTGAAGATCCTGCTGCGAGTATGCCAGATGATGTCTTACTGATGACCGCTCCGATAGAGCATACCCCTGACCAGGCCGAATGGATTAGCCTCAATTTTGAAAATGGAATTCCGGTTAGGTTAAATGGCGAACGGTTAAAGCCTGTGGAGCTGCTTCAGCAGTTAAACGAAAAAGCGGGTGAACATGGGATTGGAGTTGCTGATCTGGTTGAAAACAGGCTGGTTGGAATGAAAATCCGCGGGATTTATGAATCACCAGCTGCCGCTGTATTATACAAAGCGCATAAAATGCTTGAAAGTTTGTGTATGGACCGAAGCTGTTTGCACCTTAAACAATCCCTGCAACAACACTATGCCAATCTGGTCTATGAAGGACGATGGTTCTCACAAGCCCGCGAAGCGTTAGACGCATTGATTGAGGTCACACAAAAGCATATCACCGGCACAGTGAATCTGAAGCTCTACAAGGGCAATATTATCCCCTCTGGCATGGAGTCTCCTTTTAGTTTACATAACCCGGCTTTGGCGACATTTGAGGCAGATAGTGTCTATAACCAAAAAGATGCCGAAGGTTTTATTAATCTCTTTTCTTTATCTGCCAAAGTATACGGCCTGGTGCATAAGGAGGCTGAAAATGACCAGTAAGGTCTGGGGCGGGCGCTTTAAAAAAAGTCTGGATCCGCGGGCTGCCCAATTCAACGCGTCCCTGAATTTTGACCATATTCTGTATGAACAGGATATCGCCGGCAGTCAGGTGCATGCGCGCATGTTAGCCCGGCAAGGGCTGCTGACTGAAGAAGAGGCACAGACGATTTGCAATGCACTGCAGACTATCCGACAGGAAATCAGGCAGGGAATTCATTCCCTGACTGAAAACCATGAAGATATTCATATGTTAATAGAGCATTTGCTGATTGAGAAAATTGGGGAAACGGGTAAAAAGCTTCATACCGGCAGGAGCCGTAATGATCAGGTAGCCCTGGATTTAAGATTGTACGCACGGGATGCCGGACAGCATATCAAATTACTGCTTGAGAAGCTGATAGCTCGTTTGCAGGGGTTGGCAGATAAGCACGATGGCGACTGGATGCCAGGTTATACCCATTTGCAGCAAGCGCAGCCGGTAAAGCTCGGCCAGTATTTTGCAGCCTATAAGGGAATGTTTGAACGCGATCTGACCCGGTTATCCGATTGGCGCTCAAGAATGAACTATTCCCCGCTGGGAGCGGGGGCGCTTGCCGGAAGCAGTTTACCGCTTGATCGAGCCTGGACGGCGAACCAGCTGGGTTTTGATGGGGTGATTGCCAATACTCTGGATGCAGTAAGCGATCGTGATTTTGTGATTGAGTTATGTAGTCTGGTCAGTATTTTGATGATGCATTTATCTCGAATGAGTGAAGATTTGATTCTTTGGGCAACCCAGGAATTTAATTTTGTAATCCTTGACGATGCCTTTGCTACAGGTTCATCACTCATGCCTAACAAGAAAAATCCGGACATACCTGAGTTAATTCGCGGTAAATCCGGACGTGTCTTTGGCCATCTTATGGGAATGCTGACACTAATGAAGGCTTTGCCCCTTAGTTATAACAAGGATATGCAGGAGGATAAGGAGGCACTATTTGATACCTGTAACACAGCTATAGCATGTCTGGATGTCATCACCCCATTTTTGGAAAGCCTGCAATTCAATATTCAATTAATGCAGGAAAAAGCACATTCAGGTTATCTGAACGCCACAGCGGTTTTAGAAACACTAGTGATGCAGGGGACACCTTTCCGTGAAGCGCATCATCAGGTAGGAAGCTGGGTGGCAGAAGCGATAAGTAAAAATTGTTCGCTTGCAGACGTCATGAAGGATAAGGCCTCTGAATAAATTGTAATTAAATACCAGCTCCGGGAAGGTTTTTTATAAGAACATGGGCTATATTTGTACAACGTTGTTTATGCGCAGGTCATAACAAAATGAGTTCAAGTGTAGGAATAACCAGTCTGGGAATAAGCTTTCCCCCCTTTTATATGCATCTGAATGAATTAGCCAGGTTACGCGGTGTTGAAGCAGAAAAATATACTAAGGGAATGTTATAAACAGGCGGCTGTTTCCTGCTATAAAAAAATGGTTAAAGACGAGAGTCCCGTGGATTTTTTAAATCGATACAGTGCCTTATGTTTCCATGTTCCTTTTCCAAAAATGGTCTATAAGGCATTTAATGCGGTAGGAGAGAGTTTAGGTCTGGATTCTGCGCAAACCAACGATCTCTATGAACAGCGTGTAAATCCGTTCATGGCCTGGAATCAGCGCTGTGGCAATGCCTATACTGCCAGCCTGTGGATTATGTTTGCCTATGCCTTGGCTCATACCCCCCCTAACAGCCGCTTACTCCTTTTTTCCTATGGTTCCGGAATGGGTTCCGAGCTGATTGAATGTGTTAATAACGCAGATGACAGCCATAAGGAATGGACTGCCAAAGTCGAAGAACAGCTCAATCAACGACAGGCGCTTGCAGCCAAAGACTATGCCGCAATCAGAGAAACCAAACCCGCAGAATAATATACTGGCTACTAGCCAAAAACATTCTTCCTCCGTACCGCTAATCCTCATAAAACTGTCATCCCCGCGAAAGGCGGGGATTCCATCTCTGAGCTAGCTACAATGCCGACTGATGAATGGATTCCCGCCTTTCGCGGGAATGACATAATTCCTTAACTTAATGGCAGTGGGCCCAGGGGGGGTAAATACCTATGAGTATAGAGAAAGTTCCCAATTTAAAAACAAAAAGTAGTAAAGTTATTATTTATGTTTATAATTTATATAAAATGATTTCGTGGGATTCATTATGGCGGGTATGAAAACGATAGGGCAAGAGCTACAGGCATTACAAAAAATGATCAGCCGAGAACGCCTGGGCTGGAAAAATGAGCTCGAGCGAATTGAGCTACTGCAATCTTACGAAGAATTGAATGCATTAATAGAAATGGCGGTCAAATCGGATAAAGAGTTAACGACAGAAGAATGCCAACCCTTTATCAATTTCCTGGAAAATCGCTGGAAACGTGTTCAGCAAACTGATCTGGCTTATTGTTTAAACCCTCACTCGCCGATGAAACAGATATGCTGGCTGCTTGCAGAAAGGCTATCCCCCATTGTTAAGCAACCCGCGGTTAAACTATTGATGTCTAATCTTGACCTTTCAGAGCAAATGTCTGGCCAGGATTTATATGACTTGAAGCCCTGGCAATTTGTACTTAGCGATGATGTAAACAATCCGCGTATCATTATGGTGGCCGATTGTCTCTCTTTTGCAAAAGAGGACGGTGTGCTTAAGCATACTACTTTGGAAGAGGGACAATCAAAACCGCTGACTGAAAGTGAGCGCGAAAGAGTTATTAAGCATTCTCCCGCGGCTACAGCGTTTCATGAGGCGGCTCAGGAACTGCGAGATTATATTAAATCCGATCAGACAATGTATGGCTACATTAACCGCTTCATCGAAAAGTTGCGTTACGGTGGAGCTCATGGGGGCCGTGGCGGACAGGAATACATTGCCGGGGCTGATGCGAATGAAGGAATTATTGAGTTTGCAGAGTTTCTGGATAAATTGACAAATGACGAGCAAACCCGATTGTTTGCTATGACGGTACCTCAGTATCGGGATACTGTCGGAACAATCTGGAATCGTATGAAAAATCCGGGGGTGAGAGCCAACGGAGAGGTTCAGAGTACTGAGTATTGTGTCGAGGTGAATGCTACTGAGTTAAGCACTATTAAAAGGGAGAGGGAAGCGGAGTTAAAGGAATGGACTCCAGAGTTTGTAAGGCGAATTCAACAGGGCGCGACAGATGATCAAAAAACCAGACTGGAAGACAAACTTAAAGAAAAAGAAGATGGTTTTACAAAGCTCCTGGAGGAAAAAATATTCTATCAACCGGATAGTACTACAGGAATTGCAGGGAATGCCCGACTATTTGCGCAACTGGATGGTAATCCAAAATCCCGAGCCGAAATCATAAGTGGCCTGATAGAAAAATATCCAGGTCTTGGCATTACTTTACGAATCGCAGATAGAGCCGCCAATGAAAATCGTTTGCTGCCTGCCAATATATTTCCTGAGTTCCATCAAACTGTAGACAGTGTTTGCCCGCCATTGGACAGTATTCAGGATGCCAAAGCATTAAGAATTGCACTTTGGCAATTGGCGGATGCGGATAAAATCGTCTATTTGCAGCAATTAGGCGATACCAAACTTTCACAACTGGTTCCCAACACTGCCGCTTTAATTAATTTACTGAGTGGGGAGGATGAAGATACTCATCATTTAAGCACTAAGGCCAAAGTCGCGATCGTTAACAGTTTTCTCGCTAAGCCGTATTTTAAAGAAACGATTAAGAAGTCCTATGCCCCATTAATCCCATTAATACGTAATATTAATATTGATCGAAGAGAACGGGATACTATTAAAATTGGCCCAGTACTTGAGAACTGTGAAGATGCAGACTTTAGTGCTCTGGAAGCATTGTGGCCTTTAATTGATAAAACCAAGCTAGGCGCTTTTCTTGGTAATCTGGGTAATGACTGTCTCAAAAAAATGCTTGAAAGATCACCCGAGCACGTTATAGATACTTTTGAAGACAAATTAGAGCAGCTTCCTCAGCAAATGGCTGATCAAATGCGTTCTCTTATAGAGAATCAGAAAGTCATTGCAAGGCTCGAATTATTAAGTGCAGCGAGTTCCTCATGGAGTTCAAAGCGTGGCGCGATAGAAGCGCTGATTAATTTGGCGAAAGGAAATATACATCAGCTTCCAAATAATACGGAAGCCAGTTTTGATGATGAATTAAAAGCAATATACAATCAAATTCGGAACAACAATCAAAATATAATTACTGTTGGCCGTATCGATCGTTCTCTGATTACTAATAACGATGAGCGTATACCTGTTATAATAATCGGTTCACGAAATAGTGGGAAAACAAGTTTGCTGCAACGTTATTTTAACAATAGTTATTCAGACGCACACGTAGAAGATCAGACTTTCATATATACCCAGGCTTATCAAAATGATGCAGGCGTAAGAGCTTTGAGCACATTCAAGGACATGGGGGATATGCGAAGCCGCCTTTACGCGAATACTGGATGGGGCAGGTATGCCAAAGTCTTTATCATAACGGCAAATCTGACCGACCCTAACAGTTTGCAAGAAGCAAAGGATGAATATGCATCCCTAAGGCGGTGGTTTGATCCTGCCATTCCTGTTATTTTTGCCGGTACCATGGGTGACATGCCAAACGCAAACTCGACTCCTATTACAGAATTTGCTGTCGAGAAAGGCTGTACTTTTATCGAAACCAGTGCCCGGGATAATCATGGCGTTGAAGAATTATTTGCTAAAGCGGCTGAATTGGGGATTCAACGATTTCAGGCTTTAAATCCCAACAGGCAAGTTCCGCAACCTGTAGCAGCTGCCGCTCCCGCGCGAACAGGGGTAATGGCGCGTTTGGGGGGATTTTTCACCAGAGGGGGTAGAAATCCCTCCAGCGCACAACCGGAGGAGCCTTCAAACCTACCTGGACCCAGAGGCGGTGGGAGGGGAGATCATGGGTAGTTAGCCTGCATAATAAGAGGGCAATGGAGTGCAAAACAAAGCGGATTTTCGCCAGTGGCAGGTACTTGGAGTTTACAATTGTCTTCGGATTGTGTGCATCCTGCTGTTCATATTATTGGCTGTTTATCTGAAGTCCAGGCTTGAATACAGCTTGTTGTTGTATTTGAGCACACTGGCGCTATATCTTATCTTTGCCATTTGTTTTTTTCATCTACACCATCAGAAAAGAGTTGCATTCAAAACCCAGGTTCTGATCGGCGGCGTTATTGATATTGTGATGCTATCACTGCTCATCAACGCATTTAGCAAGATTGGCAGTAGCCTGGGAATCCTGCTCAATGTCAATGTTGCTATGTTAAGCATGATGGTTCCAGGACGTCTGGCGATATTTTTCGCGGCAATTGCAAGCACAACATTACTTGGTATTCACATTCTTGAGTATATCTTTCTCGATAGCAGTACCACTGATATCTTCAATAGCGGTGTACATGGAGCTGGGTTATTTGCCACCGCACTAACGGCCTGGTATCTTGCCCATCGCGTGCAGTTAACCGAAACCATTGCCCAGAGTCGGGGCAGAAAACTTGAAAGTATTCAGCAAATTAATGAATACATTGTCGAACGCCTGCATTCAGGAATCATTTACATTAATGAAAACTCCGAGATAGAATTAATCAATACGGCAGCGAGAATGTTCTTTAATAAAAATAAACAGGACCATTTGTTGCTTTTGCCAGAAATTTCTACCGAGTTGTATGACAAGATGATGTTTTTTTCAGAGCAGATGGGGGCTGGAAAAAAATCCTGGGAAACGATGCTGGAAGAACCGCCGTTAAAAGCCAATTTTCTAGCGGTGAATTGTAATCCTAAAACAGCCATTTTAATTTTTTTGGAAGATCTCTCCCTGATTACTCAACAGGCACAGCAATTAAAGCTCGCTTCCCTTGGAAGGCTCTCTGCCAGTATTGCCCACGAGCTGCGAAACCCGCTTGGGGCAATTTCTCATGCGGTTCAGTTAATGGGGGAAGGGAACAGTCTTAATGAAGACGACAGTCGGTTAAAACAATTAATTATTAACAATTGCAATCGTATGAATCAGGCAATAAAAAATGTGCTGCAAATGTCGAGAGGGGAACCCTCAAAACCGCAGTCATTTGATTTAAAGAAGTTTTTAGAAGAGTTTCGTAACGATTTTATGGCGTCTCATCCTTGTTCAATCACATTAATTTTAACGCCAGGCGCTTTAATCTATTTTGACAAAAGCCAATTGGAACAAATTCTTATTATTCTTTGTGATAACTCAATTAAACATGGGAAAGAAAAATCAGGTCAGGTGAACATTGTAATCCAGGTCATTATCAACGCAGGTCACACAGAGATGATTATTTCCGATACAGGAGTAGGTATTCCACTGTCATTAAAGCATGAGGTGTTTGAACCCTTTTTTAGTACCACAAGAACCGGCCTGGGGATGGGGCTTTATCTGGCCAGGGATCTTTGCGAAATGAACAATGCCCGATTAACACTTTCACAGGCTGAGAAAGGGGCAATATTTATAATAACAATGAATCAAACAGCAGGTTTTCATGATGAATAAAACAACCATTCTGATAATTGATGATGAACCCGATATTCGCGAACTGTTGAGCCTCACTCTGAGTCGAATGCAATTATCCTGCGATACAGCTGGAAGTTATGAGGAGGCAATCACACGCATCAAACAGCATGATTATTCACTGATTCTTTCCGATATGCGTCTTCCAGACGGAGAGGGTATTGATATTGTTCATTTTGTTCAGCAACACAAACCGCATACTCCTATTGCCGTCATTACGGCTTACGGAAATGTGGAGGGGGCTGTCAACACATTGAAAGCCGGCGCGTTTGATTATATTTCCAAGCCAATTAATCTGCAGATGTTAAAGGATCTGGTGAAAACTGCCCTTAGTATTCAGAAAGAGAACGCCATTTTCCCTCGGGATCAGATTATCGGTGAAAGTGACGCCATTGAAGAATTACGGCAAAATATCAACAAATTGGCTCGCAGTCAGGCTCCCGTGTTTATTTTGGGCGAGTCGGGAGTCGGGAAGGAATTAGTCGCTCAGCTGATTCATCATCAGGGACCGAGAGCTGAAAAACCGTTTATCGCAGTGAATTGTGGGGCTATTCCTGCTGAATTGATGGAGTCAGAATTTTTTGGGCACAGAAAAGGAAGCTTTACGGGTGCGATTGCTGATAAAACCGGCTTGTTTGTTGCCGCCAATGGAGGAACTCTCTTTTTGGATGAAATCGCCGAGTTGCCTTTGCCAATGCAGGTGAAGTTATTACGCGCTATCCAGGAAAAAGCCATTAAACCTATTGGTGATTACAATGAAGTGCCAGTTGATGTCCGTATTTTAAGCGCAAGCCATAAAAGTCTCCATGAAGAAATTCACGCAGGTCGCTTTCGCCAGGATCTTTATTACCGGGTGAATGTTATCGAATTAAGAGTGCCGCCTTTAAGAGAGCGACTCGATGATATTCCTTTGTTAGCCAGCCATATTTTAAAGAAAATTGCCCTTGGCCATAAGCAACGACCTATTGAGATAAGCAAACCGGCAATTACGGCATTACAAACCTATCAATTCCCGGGAAATGTCAGAGAGCTTGAGAACATTCTTGAGAGAGCGATGGCTTTGTGCGAAGGTGATACCATTCATGTAGGCGATTTAAATTTGCCGCAGGCAGAACTTCCTCCTGTTAAAAAGGAAACGCCGGCCAGCTATCAGGATTTGGACAATACATTGCATGAACAACAAAAAGAAATGATATTGAAGGCACTGGAAAAAACCAAATGGAACCGCACCGCTGCTGCGAAACTGCTGGGAATTAGTTTCAGAACATTACGTTACCGCCTGAAAAAGCTGGGCCTGGATTAATAGCCAACTTCTCCCTCACTGCTATTGAATCAAAGTGAGTAGCCTGGTTGGCGCCTCGCGACAACCGGGTTTTCATGCTGCTCAAGTTACAAAACCCGGTTGTCGCGAGGCGCCAACCAGGCTA